>CAYVTN010000072.1:0-10150 GCA_964454395.1 uncultured bacterium
GAACTTCGTTATTATACCATATCATCAAACAAAAAAGTCCGACAGGCTCCTAGCGCTCCGATTTTTAAGTTTTTCCCGATGAAAAAATTAAATTACCCTGCGCAAACCGCGGGGAATTCTGGGAACGTATTAACAATTGGAAGCAAGCTCAACTTTGGCAAAGTTGCCAAAGTTGAGCAAGCAAGGAACCGTTTGAGCTTTCCCAAGGGGGGGGCGTTCCTCAGCGAGAAAAACGATATAAATCATGGCCATAAATATCATCGTTATCGGGATGAACTTAAAAATCAGAGTACCAGACCCCTTGACAAATTGGGGGTAACAGGATAAAATCCTTTACTTTTCAAGCATTTTATCGATTCAGGCGCGTGGTTTCCGGCTAAACAATGGTCAGGACAATATCACCTGCAAAAGCGCCCACGTCCTGGCCGGATGATTCCATTGATGTAATACCCTGCATTGCGGTACAGGTTTGCTGCCCGGCACGTTATTCTCCGCCACTAAACCATCCGAGGAAAGCGCGATGACCATGACAAAAAAACCAGTACTTCTGGTGTTAATCAGTATGGCCGGGTTATTGGCCGTTTTTTCAATCATGATCTGGTTTTCACTCCGGCCCGTTCATCCCCAAACCATGAGCGTGATCATGACCTTTCTCTGGATTTTTATAGGACCGTCGCTTCTCGTCGCGGCTTTGGTGGACCGTTTGCTTGGACACGACCATTTTCCCGAAGGAGGCTCAAAGGGATGATCATCAGCATGACAGGTTACGGAAGGGGCGAAGCACGCTTCCGGGATATGGCCCTGGCGCTGGAAATTAAAACCGTCAACCATCGCCATATTGAAACCGTGATCAAATTACCCGGCGGCTTATGGGAACTGGAAAACGAGATCAAGGAAAAAATTCATCAAGTGATCCGGCGCGGCCGGGTGGAAGTCTTTCTGCATATGCTGACACCCGTAGCCGGCACCAATGAACCGGTAGTGGATATTGTGCTGGCCGGCAAATACCTGCAGGCCCTGCGGCAGGCCAACAAGGTGCTTAAATTGAAAGGTGAACCGGATCTGGCGCAACTAAGCAAATGGCCCAATGTGATCCGGGTGGAAGAACGTCCGGTTAAAACCGCGGCCCTGCGGCCCATGCTGGACCGGGCGCTCAAGCAGGCCCTGCAACGCCTGCTGACCATGCGGCGTGTGGAAGGCAAAAAACTGGCTGCCGACATCCGAGGCCGCCTGCTGGCAATAAAAAAAATCACGGGAGCCATTAAAAAAAGAGTCAAAGTGACTGTGCGGCAGCAGGAAGTGACATTGCAAAAAAAATTAAGTGAACTCCTGGGAGATAATCCCAGGGAAGTCAAACGCATGACCCAGGACATCTGCGTTAAATACCTGCGTTCCGACATTACGGAAGAATTGGTGCGCCTTGAATCCCATCTGGAACAGATGCAAACGTTTATGGCCAGTGAAGAGGCCGTGGGACGGCGTCTTGATTTTTTGATTCAGGAAATGAATCGCGAGATCAACACGATCGGGTCCAAGGCTGCCGATGCCCAACTGGCCCATCAGGTGGTGATGGTGAAAGAGGAACTGGAAAAAATTCGCGAGCAAGTCCAGAATTTTGAATAAAGACCGGACCGGCTCTGGTTCAAAGGAGAACCGCCTGTGCTTCAGGTCAACGCCCCAGCGTTGAAAAAATACCATCCCAAGTTGATTGTAGTATCAGCGCCTTCGGGCGGCGGCAAAACCACCATTTGCAATGCCCTGCTTCGCCGGGACCCGCGGTTGGTCCGTAGTATTTCAGCCACGACCCGGGCGCCGCGCGGCCGGGAACGAGACGGCCGCGATTATTATTTCATGAGCGGGAAGGTCTTTGCGCGCCATCTGGAACAGGGCCGTTTTCTGGAATGGGCCACTGTACACGGCCACCATTACGGCACCTTGAAAAATGAAGTTAAACGGCAAACCACGGCGGGCAAGGATGTGCTCCTGGTCATCGATGTCCAGGGAGGAATGAAGGTAAAAGAACAAATGCCCGCGGCAGTGCTGATTTTTTTACGGCCGCCTTCCTTGGAGGCCCTGGAAGCAAGACTGCGCGGCCGCGCCACCGACACATCCGGCGAAATCGCCAAAAGACTGCGCAATGCACGCTGGGAAATGCGCCAGGCCCGGGCTTATGATTATGTGGTGGTTAATGATGAGCTGCCCCGGGCCATTGCGGATGTGCAGGCCATTATCCGGGCTGAGAGGCTGAAGATAAACTAAAGCGGCGGAGCCGGAATAAAAAAATATCCCACGCGAAGTCCGCAAGGCCGCAAAGAAAGAACAAAAAAATGATATGATATTTAACTTTGCGAGCTTTGCGTACTTTGCGTGAGTTAATTAGCCACGCTTAAGGCGTATGTCTCGGAAACATGCAACCTAAAGGAGACCAAAAGAATGCAGCAACTTAGTTTTGAAAAAGTAGTGGATAAGATCAAAAGGAAGTACGAGGCCGTGGTGCGTATGTCGGTCAAGGCCCGCGTCCTGGCGGAAAGCGACCTGGCCAGCGATCCTGAAAAGGAAGTCAAAGTCACCACCGTGGCTTTGGAAGAGTACCTGCAGGAAAATCATCTTGAGGACTTGACCGATGACAGCGGTGAGAAAAAGACCAAATAGCAGAGGGTGTTATGGACTTGTCGGATAAGCGTATCTTACTGGGTGTTTGCGGGGGCATCGCGGCTTATAAAGCCGCCGAGCTGGCCCGCGGATTGGTAAAAAACGGCGCCCAGGTTTCGGTGGTAATGACCGCCAATGCCACACGCTTTGTCACACCCCTCACTTTTCGTGCCCTCACCAACCGGCCCGTAGCCACCGAGCTTTTTACCGACCCCGGCTCTCCGGTGCCTCATATCAGCCTGGCCACCTGGCCTGATCTGATTGTCGTGGTTCCGGCCACGGCTGATCTTATCAGCCGCACGGCTTCCGGCCGGGCCAATGATTTGCTGGCCGCCATTCTATTGGACACACCGGCCCCGGTGCTGATGGCGCCGGCCATGAATACCCGCATGTGGCTGCATCCGGCCACGCAGGCTAATGTGGAAAAACTTAAAAGCTGGGGCATGACCATGGTCAGCCCGGGCAGCGGAGACCTGGCTTGTGGTGAAACCGGCGAAGGCCGTCTGGCGGAAGTGGATGAGATTGCGGCTTCTATTCACGCCCATCTCCGGTCCTCCTCCGGCCCGCTGGCAGGCAAAGAGGTCATGATTACGGCCGGGCCGACTCGCGAAGCCTGGGATGCCATCCGCTTTTTATCCAACCGTTCGAGCGGCCGGATGGGTTATGCCTTGGCCGCGGAAGCCAAACGCCGCGGAGCCAAGGTCACTCTGATTTCCGGACCGGTAAACCTACCCGCGCCCAATGGTGTGGGGATGCGCTTGGTGCAAAGCGCCCGGGAGATGTACGACGCCGCCCTGGCGGTTTATCCGGCCTGTGATGTGGCCATTGCCGCAGCGGCGGTGGCGGACTACCAACCCAAAGCACCGCGCGATATTAAAATAAAAAAAACACAGAAAACCATGAGCATTGACCTGGTGCCCACGCCCGATATTTTAAAAAAACTGGGTGAGCAAAAGACCCATCAGCTTTTGGTGGGGTTTGCCGCGGAAAATGACGATCCTGTGCAGCACGGCCTGGATAAAATGCGCGGCAAGCATTGCGATCTCATGGTGGCCAATTATGCTTCCGGTCCACAGTCGGCTTTTAACCAGGAAGCGGCCGCCATCTTCATCCTTGATGAACAGCAGCAAGATCAGATCCCGTCCCAACCCAAAACCGTGCTGGCCGCCCTGATTCTGGACCGGGTGGAAGAACACTTGAAGCGGGGGAATAGTTGAGGTGTCTGCTTTCAAAGGATTGCGATTTTTAGTTGCTTGCCTGGTGGGCTTCGTCCTGTTGGCGGTTGTGGCAGGCCAGGCTCACGGACAGCCCTTAAGCAAGGCCAATGAAGTGCTTATTCATTTTAAGGCCCAGGTCGCGCCGGAAGTGCTGTCCCGGGAAGCCAAGCGTTTTAATCTTCAAGTCACCTCTGCCCAGGCCGTGCGCCAGGCGTTTATGGCGGATCAGCAATTGCAGTCCACTTTCAACCAAACGGAACTGGGCGTGGCCGTGGCCCGCTTTTCCGGGCAGGAAACCCCGCAAAGCGTAGCCCAACGGGTGGCCCAGTCGCCGCTGGTGCAATGGGCTGAGCCCAATTATTTGCGCGTCCCTTTCGAGGCTCTGCCCAATGGACCCGATGATACCTATTATCAAGGGGCGTTAACACTTCCCGGGAACGACAATCATCTCAGCGGGTCCGTGCGCGCCTGGTGGGTGGACCAGGTGCATGCGGACGCCGTCTTTGCCAACCATCTGGTCACTGCCAAAGGCACGATCATCGTGGCGATCATTGATAGTGGAGTGCGTTTAACTCACGAAGACCTGAGCTCCAAACTGATCGCAGGTTATGACTTTGGCAGCTTTGATAATGATCCCAGCGATGAACTAGGTCACGGCACCCATGTGGCGGGCATTCTGGACGCCCAGGCCAATAATCTTCTGGGTGTTCCGGGCATTGCTTATCTGGATCAGATTAAACTGATGCCGTTAAAAGTGGCGGACGATTACGGCCAAATGCACGATTATGCCATCAGTTCAGCCATTGTCTATGCTGCTGATCATGGGGCCCGGATCATCAACATGAGCCTTGGCGGCCCGGACAAAGGCCAGACCCTGGAGTCCGCCATTGACTATGCCCATCGCCAGGGGTGTCTCATAGTAGCTTCGGCCGGCAACAGTGCCCTGGATTGGGATTCGATTTATGGCACGAATCCGATCATGTATCCTGCTTCCTTTAATCACGTGGTTTCCGTGGCAGCCACCAACAGTGTCAGTGCCCGGGCGGGCTATTCTGAATATAACCAGTATGTGGATCTGGCCGCCCCGGGAGGGGACACCTGGACCGGTGATCCTGCGGGGATGATCCTGAGCACTTATTTTCTTAACAACAGCAGTTACGAAACCATGATGGGCACGTCCATGGCTGCACCGGTCGTGTCCGGCGCAGCAGCCCTGCTTTTTGCCCAGGATCCCAGCCGCACGCCCGATCAAGTGGAGGCCATTTTAACCAGCACGGCCGACAAAGTGGACAGCCTGACCAATGACAGTGACGGCTACAATGAATTTCTGGGCTGGGGGCAAGTCAATGTCCTCAAAGCCGTGACCCAGAGTTCCACCCGCCCGGCAAGCACTGATGAAAAAGGATCCTACAATTACCCCAATCCTTTTAACCCCGCGGAGGACGGCTTCACCAATATCCTCATACCGCGCAGCGGCCGGCAGGCACAATTAACCATTTACAACAGCTTTGGCCGCGCGGTGGTCAGCATGAACAAGCAAGGGGCCGAGGTGTATAGCGGCAATGTCTTCCAATGGGACGGCCGGGATGATCGCCAGGTGATGGTGGCCAACGGCGTTTATTTTTATTTATTGAAAGTTGACGGGCAGGTTTACCGCAACAAAATTGCACTGAAACAGTAAGAAAGGTTTGGCATGAAACGCATCTTTTTCATTCTTCCTCTGGTGATGCTCTGGCTCATCGCCAGCCCGCGGCCGGGTGCTGCCGATCCCTCGGCCGGCAATGCGGCGCCTTACCTGCGCGAAGGTGCGGGCGCCAGGGCTTTGGCCATGGGCAATGCGGCCACTGCGGCGGTCGATGACGCTTTTGCCGCGGTATGGAATCCGGCCGCCATGGATTTGCTGCCGTCATGGACAATGCCAGCCCAAACCGCAGTTCTTGGCTGGGGCCAGACCTGGAACATCCTTGGCCTGATTTATCCCGTGCATGAGGAGAACAATGTCGATTATGCCGTTGGCTTCACCTGGATCAGCTACTCGGCGGGCAATGATTTGGAAAGACGCAGCGGCAATCAACCAACGGCAGAGGGCATTTTCGGGGAAACCCAGACTGCACTGATGGGCAGCCTGTCGCGTTCCTTTGGGGACCATTTCCATTTGGGAATTAACGGTAAAATCCTCAAGCATCATTTGGATAACAGCGATGCCAGCGGCCTTTCCCTGGATCTGGGCTTGTGGCACCAACCCCTGCAGACCCTGTCCTGGGGGCTGGTCATTCAGGATTTGGCGGGATCGCTCAAATGGCCCAGCGAGCATACGGACAGCCTGCCCGTGGTGATCAGGCCTGGTGTGATTTGGAAAATTTTTGAGGAAAAACTGCTGCTGGCCGCGGATCTGGGTTTGCTTTACGACACCCGTGCCGGCCGGTTTAATCATCTGGCTTACCATGTTGGCTCTGAATACCGTCTGTTTCCTTTTCTTGCCATAAGGGCCGGCGTTAATGATAATCAGGCAACAGCCGGATTGGGTTGGAAAGTAGCCCTGGGTCGCACATTCAGCGTGGCGCTGGATTATGCCTTTGCCTGGGAACGGGCCGCTTCTTTTGGTTATACGCACCTCATCTCCCTGTCGGTTCGGTTCCAACCTATGCCAACAGAAAGTGTGGATGAATGATGAATACCGGGCGAAGCACTGTCAAGCAGCACCTCCTGTCCCAGGTGGACCGTCTTAAGCAAATTTTGGTTTCCTTGAAAAATCAAGGCCAGGACGCCGTGTTTTTTTACCGTGCCTCCGGGCCTGTTGTGCGACAAGCTCAGACCTCGAAGCCGGCCAAAACAGCCGCCAATGTTCAGTCGCGATCCGGACAAGCGCCTCAAAGTGAATTTGAACAATTGGCCTGTAAAGTTAAAATTTGCGTGCGCTGCGCCATTGCCAAGCAGCGCAAGCAAGCGGTGTTTGGTGAAGGCAATGAAAAGCCCCGCTTGGTTTTTGTGGGCGAAGCGCCCGGCGCCGATGAAGATCGTGAAGGCCGTCCCTTTGTGGGCGCAGCCGGAAAATTGTTGACTAAAATTATCGAGTCCATCGGGCTTAAACGGGAAGACGTTTACATCTGCAATGTTTTAAAATGCCGGCCTACGGGCAACCGCAATCCTTTGCCGGAAGAAATTGAAAATTGCCGGCCTTATCTGGAACAACAACTGGCTTATTTGAAGCCCGAATTGATTTGCGCCTTGGGCACCTTTGCCGTCCAGACGCTGCTTAATACCAAGGACCCTATCGGCAAACTGCGCGGCCGGACCTTCACGTATCAGGGTATCCCGGTTATTCCCACCCTGCACCCGGCGGCCCTGCTTTATCATCCCCGAAATAAACGCTTGGTTTGGGAAGACATGAAGCAAATCGCGCAGCATCTTAAGCTTCCTCTCAAACCATAATCTTGAGACCAACCATAAAAGCATCCGTCTAATAGTTCCTGAGCTTGTCAAAGGAATTGCAAGAATTTATATAAGGGTTGTTCGGCTATCTCGATAAGCTCAATAACCAGCTTAATGAATGTTGGATTTTAAAAGCGATTGGAAGAGTTCATAGGGCACCTGCCAAAGCGCTTGACGGTGTCACTTTTTTCACGCAGAATAATAGACCAATCGGCAGTGCCGGCTTTTTTCAGTAGGGTACAGCCATGCCTGTACCCTACAATTTTTGTTTTTTTAGCTTACAACGCCCTTGAAGTAAAATACAGTCCTTAATGATTTAAGCAATTGAGGTGACGCCTTACCAAACTAAAATCCAGGAGGGAATACACTAGATGAAAAAAGGGATGATGGCAGTTATCGTAGGATGTTTGCTGGTTCTCCCGGCGCTGACGCAGGCAGCTCCCAAAAAAGCCCGGCCTCAAACTGCAGGAGGCATCAGCGATGAGCTCACTTTCAGAGGCAAGATCGATATCGATGCATTCAATATGTCCAACGCTAATTACACTGAAACGTCTGATTGGTATTTCTATCCGATTTACCGCGTCATAGTTTCCAAAGGTTTCTCCCGGCAACATTTCATGCTCCTGGCTGATCTGGAAAAACCAGGTTATGCCGATGTGACCTATCCCTTTATCAAAGTCAATGAACTTTACGCCAAGTTTCAAGAATCCACCTTTTATGTCAAATTAGGCCGCCAGCAATTTGGAGACACCGATGATCTGCTTCTGGGGCTGCAAAATGACGCCATCAGTGCAGGCTTTGATTTGGGAAGCGTGGATTTGATGGCTTTTTTTGCCAGGACCCGCTTACTCGCACCTTGGGTAACTGGGGGATTTATGGAAAGCCTGATAGGATTTGTGCCCACCTTTAAGATGGCCAATAACATGAATCTCGATGCCAAACTGCTCATTGCCAACCAGCCCATTACCATTACCAGCGGTACCAGCGCACCCACGGACAGCATCAATTCGCTGGTGCAAGCCGGCGGCCGGTTCAACATGCTTATGCCTGCCGGCGACGAGGCCACCCTTAATCTGGCAGCCCAGTTGGGGCTGCAATTTGCCATGGCCAGAACCGCCACGGACAACAGCATTGACGCCACTTCCTTGGGCGTCAAGCTGGATGCCACCTATGGCATGAAAGCCGATCAATTCAATTTGGATGTCGGAGGCCACATTATTTATACGGGCGGCAATCCTGAGCCAGGCACCAACACCAAAGCCGGTTTTGCCAGCCTCAATGCCCTGCCCGGCGCCGGACCGGGCGTCTTTTCCAAAATCGAAGACGGCGCCGGTCCTTACACCTATGTGGACGATCATTTGGCAGGCTTGATCATTCGCGACCTGGCGGGGGTCATGGCTGCCGGGTTAACGGCCAAAATGGAAATCGGGGCCATTGTGCCCGGCCTGGGCATCTGGTTTTATTCCGATACCAATAAGGACGGCAAAGGCTTGGGCATGGAGGTGGATGCCAGCGCAGCCTACCGCCTGTCCCAGACTGTCTCTTTTTACGCCCAGCTGGGCCTGTTTACCCCCAACCGGGAAGGCCTGGAAGGCAGGGGATTATGGGCGCCCAATCCGCCGGCGCCTTTGCCTGCCAATCCTGATCCCAAGGCCGTGACCAAGTTGCTTATCGGCAGTTCGATTAACTTTTAAGGGGCGGGCCCATGAAAAATGTTCTTAATCTTCTTGTAATGCTGATGCTGGGGGTTGCAGTGGCCGGGCTGGCAGGCTGTGCTTTTCGCGCGCCGACCACGCCCATGCTTCCGGCCGGCACGTCCGGTGGCCAGGGACCGCATAGTGAAGGCGGCTCCATAACCGGCATGGTCTCGGGGGTATTGGATACGGATACAGTTACGATCACGGTCTTTCCCATCGATGCGAATGCCCGGGGCTCCTATGTGGCCATAATTACGGGCAATGGCGATTATGTCATAAGCGACATTCCACCCGGCACTTATATGGCGCAGGCCCTGGTGCACCGTCATGATCTGGTGATTGATCAATCAACTTATGGCGACCAAATCATTATCACCGATGCATTGGAAACCATCGACAATGTGGATTTTGCTTTTTAATATGCATACGCGACGCCCTCGTGCTTTGACAGGGAGGAATTGAATCAGACCAAACAGGGTTCAGGCTTCTTATCCGGCGCATGCGGAAGGGCCGAATCCTACAGATGTTTTTTCTCAATATTGCCCAAGGGTTGGACCAAGACGCTGAAGGTCTTTAAACCAAAGTGACCTTTGGGCAACAGTAAGGCATGATGGATTAATCGTGTTGAATGAAAAAAATAATGCGATAGCCTCTTGATCATAGCCGGGCGCAAGACCATGCTCAATTCTAAAAAAATGGGGGAGCCATGAGAAAACGAAGAGGGATACTGATGATGGGGCTGTTTATGTTGAGTTTGGCAGGAGGCGCGGTTTGGGCGGATTGGGTTCAGGATGGCGGCAGCGCAAATATAAATACATCCAAAAGCGCCATGGAACCAAGCGTGGCATTTTTTAACACGATTCCCTATGTGGCCTGGCGCGAAGACAATGGCACCACCTACCAGGTTGTCATGAGACATTGGACTGGCAGCGCTTGGAGTACGGACAGAATCAGTTTAAATGCAGACGACAACGAGTGGGCAAGTAACCCCCGGTTGCTGATCAATAGCGGCGTTTTTTACGTGATTTGGAGTGAAGGAGCTTCATATTCAAAAGTTTTTGTGCGACGTTATTCAGGCAGTACTTGGTCCGGTGCTGATGATATTACAATCGCTGGAGGTGTCAATGCTGGTTTTCCATCACTGGGCAAGGT
>CAYVTN010000073.1:0-10041 GCA_964454395.1 uncultured bacterium
AGTTCTTGTTGCGGAAAGGGCATTTTTGTTTAAACAACACGTAAGGTCACAACCTATTTGCGCAACAGGAACTAGCTAGTATCATATGGTGCAACCATTGCCAAAATTCCATTTGACAAGCACGAAGAGATAATGTTACATTGTCACGTTTTCAAATCAAGTATTTCTAAATCAGAATATGAATAATTGAATTCGAGGGAGGAAGGACTTCAGGTATGCCGAGAATCAAATCATCAGTTAAAGACGTTAAAAAGAACAAAGCCCAGCGGGAAGTCAACCGCCAGGGCCGTTCCAAACTCAAAACCGCTATTCGTCGGGTTAAAGAAGCCGCCCCGGAAGCTCAAGCCGGTGCCTTAAACCAGGCTTATCATGTGATTGACAAAGCCGTCAAATCGGGTTTGATTAAGAAAAATAACGGCGCCCGTAAAAAATCCCGTTTAACCAAGGCTCTCGCTAAAAAAGCAGCGTAAGCTGCCTTCAAAATTGTTCCTCCCCGATCCTTATCAAGCCCGGCCCAATGGTGCCGGGCTTTTTTGTTGCCCGCACCACTTCATGATGGCCAGTTGCAGCCCCATCAACCAATGCTGATCCCCTGACTTGGCCCTCACGTCCAGGTCCAAAAGACCGGCAAAGACCTTGTTCAATTCGTCCAGACTGTAAGCGCGCAGCTGCTGTTCCATTTCCTTTTTCGCCTGGGGATTACGGTAGCCGGCCAGGACCTTGGCCGGGTCGCCGCCTTGGTCGAGCTTGCTTTTCAATTGGTAAAGGGTGCGGAAATGCCAGGTGAGGGAGCCCAATAGCTGCAGGGGCGGAAGGCCTTCCTCCAGCACCCGTTGGGCCAATTTCAAGGCTGCTGTGAGATTCTTTTGGCCGCAGGCGCTGTTCAGGGCATAGGTGGTTTCATGACGCAAATCACCGGCCGCGGCCTTGACATGCTCTTCCGTGACGATCGGCTCCTGACCGATAAAATTGACGAGTTTGGTGATCTCATTATCCAAATCGCCCAACTGCTGGCCTACTTTTTCAACCAGCAGCGGCAGGGCTTCCCGGCTGATGCGCTTACCGTGATCGGCAATGCGCCGCTCTATCCAGGAGGGCACCTGATTGTCAAATAAAGGATAACATTCCACGTGGTAGGCTTTTTCCCCCAGCCGGATCCAGGGCTGGGTTTTCAACCGTTCCTCGGAGGATGCTAATATGACCACCGCTGTCGGAGCCGGTGACCGGGCATATTGGGTCATGGCGTCCACATCAGCGGTTTTCCATTTTTCCGCCTGGCGCACGACCAGCACCCGTCGCTGTCCAAGAAATGGCAGGGTCTCGGCCCGCTCCACCAACTGCCGGCCACCCACGTCGGTGCCGGCATAAAGGATTTCCAAATTCATTTGGCGTTCGGCCGGCTCCAGTGCTTTATCAATAACAGCCTGGACGCCCTGCTCCTGCAAAAAGGCTTCCGCGCCGGTGAACAGATAAACCGGTTTGATCGGTTCCGTATCCAGTGTGCGGCGAAATTCATTATAATAAATGCGTTTTTTGGCCACGCCTTAATATCCTTCCACCACGCGCCTCAGGATGCGTTGGCTGATCTGCTCGATCAGGCGTTTGCGGGCCGTGGCTTCATCCTCAGGTTGAATACCCATATTGTTGGCCACATAATAAGTGGTGCTGTCTTGAAAATCATCTTCCACCCAGACATTTTGGCCGGCCTTGGTATCCTTCAGGGTCAGGCGCAGCACAATTCTCATTTTATATTGTTGTGGGGTGTTGTGCACATCAAGCAACAAGGGATCCAGGCTGTAGCGCACGATGGTGCCCTGAAGGATGGCCGTGGCTTTGTCAGGATCGACCAGGGTCATGCGGCCGTCGACCAAAAAGTCCTGCACCACCTGTTGGGTCAATTCGGTGGCCAGATTGGGTTGGCTGGTCCGGTTTTGAAAAGTGGGAATGGCCAGATTGACCATGTAATCCGGCAATCCGGGACGCATGGTGACGTCCGTGCAGCCTATGACAGCCAGCACCCCCAATCCCAGCAAGATGTTCACCCCTGCACGTATTTTCTTTAACCGCATAATACCCTCCCTCTGATTTAGCTTTTCTTTTTTCTCCCCAACCACTCTGCCTCCCTGTGATTAAAGGCTTTTTACGGGAAGGTTGGGAGTATAGAACGACCTAAATAACAATATTCACTAATTTTCCCGGCACCACAATAATTTTCTTGGGTGCCTGAGCCTGCAAGACTTCTTTAATCTTGGGATCAGCCAGAGCTTGCGTCTGCATGCTCTCTCTGCTGACATCGGCAGGGCATTGCATGCGGCTTCTGACTTTGCCGTTGATCTGGATCACCACGGTCAGTGATTCTTCAGCAGCCGCGGCGTCATCCGCTTCGGGCCAGGGCTGGTGAAATACGGTGGGCTTGTTGCCCAGGGCTTCCCAAAATTCCTCGGCCAGATGCGGAAAAAAGGGCGCGCACAGTTTGGCCATGATCCCGCCCGCCTCCCTGATCACCGCTGCGGACGCGGCATCAGGTGTTTCCCCTGCCGTCAAAGCGCTGTTGAGGTCATTGAGCAGTTCCATCAAGGCGGCAATGGCCGTGTTGAATTTGAAGTCATTGTTTAGGTCATCGGTGATTTTCCTGATGGTCTGATGGAGCTTGCGCCGTATGGCCCGCTCTTTTTCCTGCAGGTTATCAGGAATAGCCGTTGCAGCGTTTTTCATAACCTCCAGCCATTGGCCGTAAAAAGACCACAGCCGTCTCAGAAAACGATGAATGCCTTCAATGCCCTGATCACTCCATTCCAATTCCCGCTCCGGCGGAGCGGCAAAAAGAATAAAGCCGCGCGTGGTGTCAATGCCGTATTTGGCCACCATGTCATCGGCCGGCACGGCGTTGCCTTTGGATTTGGACATCACTTCCCCGTCCTTGAGCACCATGCCCTGGGTGAAGAGGGCCGTAAAGGGTTCGTCAAAGGCCAGCAGTTTTTGATCATGGAGAAACTTGGTAAAGAAACGGGAATACAGCAGATGCAGGATGGCATGTTCAATACCGCCGATGTACTGATCCACGGGCATCCAATAGTTGAGGGCAGCCGGCTCAAAGGCCTGCTGCTCATCGTGAGGCGAGACGTAGCGCAGGTAGTACCAGGAAGAATCAATGAAGGTGTCCATGGTATCGGTCTCGCGTTTGGCGTCCTTACCGCAACGGGGGCAAGGCGCCTTGACAAACCTTTCGGCATTGTCCAGCATGCCCGCCGGTTCATAAGGCAAGTCCAGGGGCAATGTGACCGGCAGGTCTTTTTCCGGCACCGGCACCAGGCCGCAGTGATCACAATAAATCATGGGAATGGGACAGCCCCAGTAACGCTGCCTGGAAATGAGCCAGTCGCGCAGGCGGTAATTGACCACCTTTTGGCCCACGCCCTTTTTCTCCATCCAGTCGGCAATGGCGCCCATGGCTTCTTTTCGATTGTGTTGATCGTTGAAGTTCATACTGTTGACCATCACCCCGTCTTCCACATAGGCTTCGGTCATGGTGGCCGGATCCAGGGCTTGGTCCCGGGGCTGGATCACCACCTTGACAGGCAGCTTGTGCCTGCGGGCAAATTCAAAATCCCGCTGATCGTGGGCAGGTACGGCCATGATGGCGCCCGTCCCATAGTCCATCAAGACATAATCAGCGGCATAAAGAGGGATCTTATCACCATTCACGGGATTAATGACCTTTATCCCGGTGTCAATCCCCTCTTTGGGCTTTTCCGTGGAAGCCCGTTCGATTTCCGTCTGCAGTTTCACCTTTTCCGCAAAGGCCAGCACTTCCGCTTCCTGGGGCTTACCCAGGAGCAGTTCCTTGAGCAAGGGGTGTTCGGGTGCAATGGACATGTAAGTCACGCCAAAGACGGTATCAATGCGGGTGGTGTAAACCGACAAGGTTTTGTCCGAACCGTCAATGGCCAGTTTGAATTCCACCCCTTCCGAACGGCCGATCCAGTTTTCCTGCATTACTTTGACCCGGTGGGGCCATTTGTCCAGTTTGTGCAAGTCATCGAGCAGGCGCTGGGCGTAATCGGTAATTTTAAGGTACCATTGTTCCAAATCTTTTTTCTGAACCGGGTTTTTGCAGCGCCAGCAGGCGCCGTCGATCACCTGTTCATTGGCCAGCACGGTGTGGCAGGACTCGCACCAATTGACGGGGTTTTTCTTTTTATAAGCCAGCCCGGCCTCGTAAAATTTCAGAAAAATCCATTGGGTCCATTTGTAATAGGCACTATCACAGGTAGCCAGTTCGCGGTCCCAGTCATAGCTCAAATGCTGATCCTTAAGCTGTTTGGTCATGACGGTAATGTTGTTGCGGGTATAATCATTGGGATGGATATTGTTTTTGATGGCCGCATTTTCAGCGGGCAGGCCGAAGGCATCCCATCCCATGGGATGGAGCACGTTATACCCTTGCATCATCTTGTAGCGGGCAATCACGTCGCCGATGGTGTAATTGCGCACATGACCCATGTGCAGGTTGGAGCCGGAAGGATAGGGAAACATGACCAGACAATAGTATTTTTTCTTCGCTTCATCCTCTTTGACATTGGCCAGTTTGATGTCTTCCCAATAAGCCCCCCATTTCTTCTCCAGGGCTGTAAAATGATAATGATGCTCCACGCCTGCTCCTCCGCTGTATGAAAAGTGCTTGTATTTGCGCTGGATTATAGCACAGTTAAAAAAGGGGGGCAAACGGATAATGGGCAACCCATTAATGGGCGGGATCAAGCGGGCTACCAAAATCCACCGTCTGATTTTCATTTGGCAGCCCACCTTGGGCCTTCTATGTCCGCATAGGTGATTTGATATTCAGGTGAGCCTATTTTTCATAAATACCTTTGTGCCTAAAAGCCGATTCGGAATTTGATGGTGGATTTTGGGCTACAGAGGGATAATCTTCCCGCGGGGACGGTTCATTCCCAGTTGAGTTTCCAGCGCCAGCAGGTGCTCTGGCTGCTGTCGATATCCACGGCCACATTTCTGGCACCGGCCAGTTGCAGCAGTTTGACCGCATGACCGGCAATGTAATGCAAGGCCGGTTGGGGCAGATCAGGGATGTCTTTTAAGATAAAGTCCACCCCATTTTTTTTAATGTTTTCCAGGTCGCCGTGACCTTGGTCATAATAAGTGCCCCAAATGGCCGCGGCCTTGCTGATCACATAGCTGGGTTTGGGAATTTTCAGGAAGAGACGATAGATACCGGTATAGCTGCGGTTGGCCAGTTCCAGGCCCAGCTCATAGAGCGGATCCGCCTGGCGGGCATACAAGGTCTGGGCGGCCATTACGTAAAGCTCGGTTTGCTTTTCCACGGGGGTCATGGTGGTGGCAATAGCGGTTCTATAAAGGCGCTCCTGTTCAGGGGTCAGGCACTCCAGAAATTGCTTTTCCATGGCTTCGCCTTTTTCCCGGAAAAGCTTGCGCAAGGCAACGATATTGGTTCCCTTTTGTTTGGCCATTATTTCCCTCCTAAGCTTGCGATACTGGTTATTCATTGCTCCCGGCATCATGGCCCTTCGCGCCGCGCCCCAGTTCTTGCACCAGGCGCATGGGCATCTCGCATTGGGTTTTCAGCGGCAGCCAGGGAAACCAGCCGGCCAGCTTATGCTCCATTTCCACTTCCAATACATACAGACCGGGCAGCAAAAACAACGTCAGGGTGGAGGCAAATAAAATACCCCAGCCGATCACCAGTACCATGGGGGCAATGGATTCCACATATCCCCCCAATCCATAAGCCGTGGGCATCACCCCCACCGCAGTGGTCACGGTGGTTAATATAATGGGCCTGAGCCTGACGCCGGCACCCTCCACCACGGCGCTGATATACGCCTCCAGGGAATGGCAGCCTTTTTCCCGGATCAGACGGTTAATGTAATCCACCATGATCAGGCTGTCATTGACCACCACGCCCGAGAGTCCCACCACCCCGATAAGGGTAAGAAAGGAAAAAACATCGCCGTGCAAATACAAAGTCCAAATGACGCCCACAATGGCAAAAGGAATGGTGATCATTACTATAAACGGTTGAATAAAGGAATTAAATAACAAACTGAGCGTAAAATAAATGGCCAGCAGGGCCACCACAAAGGCAATGGCAATGTTGACGATAAACTCCTGGCTCGATTTCGCTTCCCCGCCGATTTCAAAGCGAAAATCAGGATAGGCGGCCAGCACCTGGGGCAGAAAAGCTTTCACCTTGGCCGTCACTTCCAGGGGCGTGATGGTTTGTTTGTCAAGAATGGTGGAAATTTTGGTCACCCGGTCGCCGTTCAAATGATCGAGTTTGGCCACGGTTTCCTTCTCCTTCAGGGTCACCACGTTGGTAATGGGCACCAGATTATGCTGGGCATTGGTCACGACCAGTTTTTTAATGGTCCCCAGTTTTTGACGGTCTTCTTTTTTCAACAACACCCGGTAGTCCACGCGCTCCTCGGGTGTATAGGTGCGGCTTACCACCGTGCCTTCCAGGGCGGTGCGCACGGCCAGACCCACATCAAAAGCGCTCAGGCCATAGCGGGCCAGCTTCTCAAAATTAAATTGCAGGGCCACCTCCGGTTTGCCTGGTTTGTCCGAACTCTCGATGCTTTGCATGCCCGGCAGGCTTGTCAGATAAGCCTTGGTCTTCTCAACGATTTCCCGGCGCCGGTTATTGTCATTGCCGATAATGTTGATTTCCACGTCGCCGCCCACCGGCGGCCCGGCTTGGGCTTTTTCAAAGCGGTATTTGACAATGGCCGGATTGGCTTTGAGCGCCTTTTCAATGGCATCGATAATTTTCCGGGGATCATGTTTTTGTTCCGCAGCCGGCGGAAAATTAAGGCGCAAGGTGGCGTAGTTTTCCCCTTCCGGCACGTCCCACCGGCCCTGGGCGATCTGGGTGGTAAAGGAGTCGACCGCATCTTCCGGTTGAGCTTTTAAAATCGCCTCGATCTTTTCCATATACCGGTTCATTTGCATCAGCGAGGTTTCGCGCCTCGCTTCGACGTAAAAGGTGCCCTGCTCAATGCTGCGTTGGGGAAACATGACGAATTTGATGTTGGCCAGGGCAAAAACAATAGATCCCGCAAAAGCCAGGATAAACAAGGCGATCAGAAGCACACGGTGATGAAGCGCGCGGTTCAACAGCTTGAGGTAGCCGCGCTGCAAGGCAGGGAACCATTTTTTCTCCTGCGGGAGCTTGCGGCTGACCTCCTTGGCATGCGCGGTGAGATGATTGGGCAAAATGAAATAGGATTCAAACAAACTGGCTACCAAGGCAAAGGTGATCACCAGGGGGATGGGCAGCACAAACTTTCCGGCAATGCCCGGTAAAAAATACAATGGCGCGAAGGCCAGGATGGTGGTAAACACCGTGATGAACACGGGCAGGACCACGTCCTGCAAGCCCCGTTTGGCGGCTTCCAAGCCGGCCAGGCCCGCCAGCCGGTAGCGGTAAATGCTTTCCGCCACTACAATGGCATCATCCACCAGCATACCCAGCACGATGACCATGCCCAGCAGGGAGTTGCCGTTTAAGGAAATATCGGAGAGTACCATCACATACAAGGTGATAAACAAAACCAGAGGAATGCCCATGGCGGTCCACAGGGCGGTGCGAAAATTCAAAAACACCAGCAAGGTGGCCACCACCAGGATCATGCCCAGCAAGGCGTTGGTGACCACAATGTCCAGGATACTGCGGGTGGATTTGGAAAAATCATTGACGTATTCAATTTTGACCTTGTCCCCCACTTCTTTCTTGTAGGCTTCCACCGCGGCCTTCACCTGATCCACGGTGCGCAGCACATCAGCCTTGGTTTTTTTGAGCACATTGATGGTCACGCCGATGTTCCCGTTCATTTTGATCAGGTTCTTGTAGTCCTCGAACCCGTCGCGGACTTTGGCCACGTCCTTGACTTTTACCTGCTGGCCTTCGAAATTGGTTCGCAGGATCATGTTTTCCACTTCCTCCAGGGTGCGGAACTTGGCTTCGGTGACCACGCTTTTGGCCTCACGGCCGCTGCGCACCACGCCGGCCGGAACACGCACATTGCGGCTGCGGATGAGATTCACGATTTCACTAAGGGAAAGGTAATTGGCCGGCAGGGCCTTGGGATCCACCAGGATTTGGATCTCCCGCTGCCGGAAGCCCAGCGTCTCCGTATTGGCCACATTGGGTAGCTGCTCCAGTTTGCGCTTCAGGGCCCGGCCGTAATTGCGCAGTTCCTGTTCACCGACTTTGTCGGAACTCATGGCCACCCGGATTACTTCAAAGTTATCGGTTTTAAGTTCCCATACCACGGGCCGGTTCTCCACTTCCGCCGGCAGGTCGGTGACTTGGTCAACGGCCTTTTGAATGTCGTCCTTAATGGTGCGTTTCTCCCGGGCGTCCGGTTCGAGGGTGATCTGGATGCTGGAATAACCCTCCTGGCTGATGGAGGTGACTTCCTTGATGCCGGAAACTGCTTTAAGTTTCTCTTCAATAGGAACCGTGACGTTTAATTCCACATCCTCCGGCGCGGCTCCTGGATAAACGGTCAGCACCAGCACCACGTCAAAATCCACCCTGGGAAAAGCCTCCCGCTTGATCTTGATCACCGAGATCAACCCGATCACCAGCACGCCGATGGTGATCATGTTGACCAGTTTGGTCCGGTCGACAAAGTAGTTAAGCAGCTTCAGCATGATGGTCCTTTCCTATATTTTTATGTTACGACCCTGCCAAACCGAAAAAACGCTTTCCTATGATGGGGGCATATGTACCCAAAATACGGGCGTCAATGACAATGCCTCTGCTTTGCATATTATTCGCACGCGTGTGTAGGGGCACGGCATGCCGTGCCCCTACTATTGCGGCACAGACTACCTTACTTCCGCATGCAGTTGAGCTTCCACCTGTGGAAACAAAGGCAAAAGCTTGTCCGCCAGGGCCAGGTACTGCACCTGGAGTTTTTTTAATTGGATCTGGGTGTTGACCAGTTGCAAACGGGCATTGGTTAGGGCATTCTGGGAATCAATAAGGTAAAATGTGTCCAGCCTTCCGATGCGGTAATTTCTGGTATCGAACGCCAGCTTTTCCTTCCCGTTTTGGAGTTGTTTTTCCTCAAGGGCCACCACCTTTTTGGTGTTTTCAATGGTGTCCCAGAGCTGTTTTAAATTCAACCCCAGGGAACGGCGGGTGGACATGCGGTTGGCTTCCACTTCCTTGAGCCCTGCTTGGGCCGCACCCACGTCGCCTTGACCCTGTGAGGCCCCCAGGGGATAACTGGCCTGAAGCATGAGGCTGTAGTCTTTAAAATCACCAAGGCGGCTGTAGCCGCCGCCGTCGTTGTTGTCACGGCCTTTCAAGTTCCACGACCCCGCCAGATCAAGACTGGGCAGCAGGCTGTTGTCCGCCACTTCCAATTGATCCTGCAACTGGCCCTTCAGCAAGTCCAGCTTCTGCAACAGCCGCAGGCTGTCCAAGTCCTGTTCCCGCACCGGCCGGGCGGTTGAAATGCCGTCGGGTACCGCGTTTTGTGGCGCCGGCACCAAGTCCTGCGCGTCTTCCGGGCCGGGCATGGCGCCTGTCATCAGATACAGGATGGCCCGTTTGGCAATAGCCAGGTTGTTTTCCGCACGAAGCAATTGGGCCTGGTACTGCAACAAATTGTCCCTGGTTCTGAGCAGATCGGTTTTTTCCGCCACCCCGGCTTTCACCTTTTCAGTCACCAGCTTTTCCAGCCGGATTAATTCCTCCACAATCTCCTGCAGGGCCTGCCTGTTTTCATAGGCCGCCAGCCAGTCCAGGTATTGCTGCGCCAGGCCGGCAATGCGGTTTTCCCAGGCTTCCGCGGCATCAAGAACCGCGCCTTGCTCCTGCAGACGGGCTTGCTCCAGAGGAAAACGCCGGGCCAGGCCAAAGGCGTTTTTTAAAAGCGGCTGCACCAGTGAAAGCGTAAACGACGGCGTGGAAATATCCGGGGATTGATCAACCAGTTCCACTGGTCCAAAGCCGAAATCCACCACTGCGGGGATGCCTTCCGGATA
>CAYVTN010000074.1:0-10020 GCA_964454395.1 uncultured bacterium
GCTTGAGGAACAGGCCCGCGACGGCACCTATTTCACCATGCTCATGCCCAACACCCCGATTTTACGTTGAAACTTGATCGCTGTATTCACCACCTGCTGAAAGCGATGGATGTTGCTGGAAAAACAGGCGATCACCACCCGGCCTTGAGCGTCGCGGCAAATTTCGTCAAAGGCCACGCCCACTTCCCGTTCCGACAAGGTGTGGCCTTCCCTTTCCACATTGGTTGAATCAGCCAGCAGCAGATCCACCCCTTCCCGGCCCCAGGCGCCGAACGCCGCCAGGTCGGTCACCTGATTGTCCACGGGCGTGGAATCGATTTTAAAATCGCCGGTGTGTACTAGACGGCCTGCCGGGGTTTTAATGCCCAGGGCCACGGCATCCACGATGGAGTGCGTCACTCGGATAAATTCAATATCAAAGGGCCCCAAGTTAAGACGCTGGCCGGCTTCAATGGGTTGGAGGTCCACCTGGGTTAAAAGATGATGTTCCTCCAATTTGTTTTCCACCAGACCCAGGGTCATGCGCGTGCCGTATAGGGGCAGATGGCATGATAGCTGTTTTAACAGAAAAGGAATACCGCCAATATGATCTTCGTGACCGTGGGTTAGAATCAATCCGACAATGGATTCGGCTTTGTCCAGCAAGTAGGAAATATCGGGAATGATCAAATCAATACCAGGCTGCTCTTCAGTGGGAAAAGCCAGGCCTGCATCAATGATTAAAAGCCGGCCTTGGCATTCCAGAACCAGCATGTTCTTCCCAATTTCGCCCAACCCGCCCAAAGGGATAATGGCACAGGTATTGGGATTTTGTTGGCGTACTGCCTGGTGATCTTCCGTCATTTGTACCAACCTTTTGGAGTTTGTGTCAGCAAGATAGACACATGACATGCAGGGGCGGGTTTCAAACCCGTCTCTGCCGCTTTAGTTTTTGGTATTATAACAGACCCTTAAAGGAGGTCCAATGGAAAAACGGGCGCTCTGTTTTTGGCTTTTTATCGTAAAAAAAAAACCGGGCTTAAAGTCCGGCGTTTTTTGTTCGATCATTTAATGCTCAGGACAAAAAGTACTTACTTTTTTCCTGTTTTTTCGCGGCCTTCTTTGCCACTTTTTTCAAACCTGAACCGGCCAAGCTGGAATAAAAAAGTTGTCTCATGGCAAGGACATTTTTCATACGCCCCATCTTTTTGTATGCATGGTGAGCCGTAGGAGCTCAGCATGTCAAATCAGACAGTGCGGCCCTATAAAACAGTAAATGATTCACCACCAAAGGCACCAAGAAAAACAAAGAAAAAATGGGGAAAGGGTTTACTTTGTGTTCCTTTGTGACCTTGGTGCTTTGGTGGTGAATCATTTTTATTCCGGTTCTGATGGATTAGATTTTTTGGCTATATGGGCCAAGTACTGCAGGCACCAACGGTTGATGGGCAAACAGGGTTTGGGCAATTTTTTTCAAATCCTGTTGTGTGAGTCGGTCAATGGATTTTAACACGGACGCAAGGGATGGTTGTTTTTTCAGGTAACTTTCCTGCTGCAACATGCTCCACATAAAACTGGAAGAACTCTCCAACGACAATTTCAAATTGCCCTTGAGCTGCGCCTTCACATCATCCAGTTCGGAAGTACTCACACCATATTTGACCAACCGGCCGATCTGTTCTTTGATCACGGTCATGGTCCGGGTGAAATTCTTTTTTTGACAGGCCGCATAAACACCGATCATCCCGGTGTCGCGGAAAAAATCGACGAAAGAATAAACAGCATAAGCCAAACCCCGGCGTTCCCGGATTTCATAGAACAAACGGGAGTTGGCGCCGCCGCCCAGAATGGTAGACAAGGCAATGGCGCCCAGCCGCCGCGGGTCGGCATAAGCAAAGGCCTTCACCCCCAAACACAAATGCACCTGTTCCAACTGCCGCTTTTCCCACAAAGGCCGGGCAGGCTGGTTTTTTTCTTGGAGCCACGTCGTGACCGGCGTGGATGGTCTGCCGGTGGCAAAATAAGTGTTGGCCAGGGATAAGACCTTGGCGGCAGAAACTCTCCCGGCCACAGCCAAAATCATATTGGACGGTTTGAAAAACCGTTTCATGAAGTTTTTAATTTCAGGAATGGTGAATCGGTTCAAGTTGGCCAGGCTGCCAAGAATGGAGCGGCCCAACCCTTGGCCGGGCCAGAGGGCCTGCAAAAAAAGATCATGGATCAATTCATCAGGCGTATCGTCCACCATATTGATCTCTTCGGCGATCACTGCTTTTTCCTTGGCCAGGCTGGCGGGACGGAAGGCTGGGTCAAATATCATGTCCGCCGTGACGTCCAGCGCAAGGCCAAGATGTTCCGGCGGGACCTTGCTGTAAAGGGTCATGCTTTCCCGGCCGGTGCAGGCATCCAACTGGCCGCCCACTGCGCTGATCACCCGCGACAATTCGCGCATGCTCCGCCCGGCCGTGCCTTGAAAAAGCAAGTGTTCTATCAGGTGGGTCAGGCCTGCCTCCTGCGGCGTTTCCTCGCGCGACCCGCTGAGCAGTTGCAAGCCCACCGAGACCGAAGACAAGGAGGGCAAGGGCTGCACCAGCAGGGTTAAGCCATTGGGCAAAAGTTGTCTGACAATGGCTTTACGCATTGGCCAGCAGCCGTTTGCCTTCACTCACCAGTTTTTTCAATTCCCGCGGACTGTGGGCCTCCAGGTACAGACGGGCCACCGGCTCCGTGCCTGATAGGCGAATGGCCATCCAGCTGTCATTGTCCAGGATAAATTTAAAGCCGTCCATCCGGTCAAGCGCGGTCACTTTTCTGCCGGCCATCATGCTGGGATGAAAATGCTCCAGCCGGGCCTTCAGCTTTTTTCCCGAAGCCAGGGAACCGAGTTCCACATTAACCCGGTCGGTGTAAATAGTGCCCACCTCCTGGTAGAGGTCCTGAAGAATTTGCCGCAAACTTTTATGTTCGCGGGCCACCAGTTCGGCAATTAAAAGACAAGCCAGAATCCCGTCCTTTTCCGGCACATGACCGGCAATGGTCAGACCGCCGCTCTCTTCCCCGCCGATTAAAAAGCCCGGCCGCTGCATACTCTCGCCGATATATTTAAAGCCCACCGGCGTGACCTCCACGGTCAGCCCGTAGCGCTTGGCCACGGCATCGATCAAATGGCTGGACACCACGGAACGCACCACCCGTCCCTTTAGTTTCCGGTGCTTGACCAGCAGATACACCACCAGGGCCAGCACTTCATTGGGTGTAATGTAGGTGCCGTCGCGGTCCACCACCCCGAAACGGTCTGCATCGCCATCGGTGCCCAATGTCAATTGAGCCCGTTTCTTTTTCATCACTTGAGCCGCCTCGGCCAGACGCTCACCGTTGGGTTCAGGTGAACCGCCGCCGAACAAAGGATCACGCCAGTCATGCATGACCTGAAGTTGGCACCCTGCCTCCTGCAGGGCCACATCCAGGTAGCCGTGACCTGCGCCGAAAAGAGGATCCGCCACCACTTTGAGTTTGGCCGCCTTGAGCACCTGCATGGCCACTTTTTGGCGCAACCGCTTAAAATAAGCGGCGCTGGGATCAATCTTGGTGATCTTGCCCGCTTTAACGCCCCGCGGGGCGCTGCCGCCCCCCTGGACCAGCAGCAGGTTGGCGGCTTTTTCGATGGGCGCCACTTCTTCCTTGGTGGCTGGACCGCCAAAATGGTTGGACCATTTAAATCCTTGATACTGGGCCGGATTATGACTGGCCGTAAAATTGATTCCGCCGGCGCATTTCCGGTCCAGAATGGCGGCTGCCAACACCGGGGTAGGGGTGGACTTTTCCACCAGGTAAACCGGCAAACCCTCTTCGCTTAAAATCTCCGCCGCAAAGGCGGCAAAATTTTCCGATAAAAAGCGCGAATCATGACCCACCACCACGCCACGGGAAGCCATCTTCTTTTTTTTCAATTCCCGCGCCACGGCCCGGGTCAGGGCCCGGACGCCGTCAAAAGTAAACCCGTCGGCAATAATATCACGCCATCCCGACGTTCCGAATGTAATTGATTTCATGCTTTTTTGTCCTGCCTTTGTTTTATTTATTCAACTCCGGCAGATTTGCCAAAGTTGAGTTATTTATTTTTCTTTTGCCCCATGACCGCTTACGCGGCTTTGTTGTTCCAGGGTACCTTTTTGAAGACTAGTTTTAACATTTTTTAAAATTAATGTAAAACTACTCAGGTCTCTTGTGTATCCAAGCCGGAAGCGCACCTTGGGCCAATTTGCCCCGACGGGTATGGATATTATGTAAAAGGGACGCCGTGGGCAGCTTTTTCGGGCTAAAAACAGGGCTGCGTAAAGACTTTTGACAGCATGGGTGAGACCCTGAAAGGGGGCTCTACCCCTGGCGCCCGTCCGGGTGCGTCAAAAGTCCGAAAAAGAAAATTGGTCCAAGGTGCGCTATTGACACTCAATATGTTCGAAATGACCTGAGTAGTTACAAATTAATTCTATAGAATCCAGAGGTAATATCGGCGGGATTTATGTTTATCCCTTATGCGGCCGTGAGGTTAACCCGTTCTCCCGGCGAGAAATGCTCAGGCTTTCTGGAAATCCACTTTATCACACAGCAAGAGGAGCACTTGGGTATGCGGTTCACCAACCGATCCTCAGGCCGGCCGGTAAAATATGCCTTCGCGAAGCGAGGCCTATGCAGAAGTGTTCTTGGCTTTGCTTTTGGAAGCTTATGGCACAACACCCCTCTTTTGCGCGTCATAGGGAGAGCGCCCATGTCCCTCCGGCGGTACGGAAGCCAGAAAGTTCTAAAGTCGTTAACTACGGCTGCCCTCGGCAATGATGCGCTCTGCTTTCTCATTCTGATTGGGAAATAAATCTAGGGGAACGTTTTTCTTTCCCAGAGCTTTAAAAACCATGTGGCGGGCACATTCGCTGGAATCGGTGTGGCAATAACGCTGCTTGAACATACTGGCCGTTGCCGGCATTGCTGACATTCGATCGTTGAAAAAAGGGCATGCCTCAATACATTCACAATCAGTCATCGCAATAATCTCCTTTCTACATAATAACCCATTTCATCCATGTTCTAATTATACCAAAAAAAAGTTCAAAAGCAAAAAACCCTCGTATTGTTGAACTAAAAGCTGACCCGTTTTACCCTTGCCATTCCTGGATCATCTGGACATAACGGTTGGCCAGTTGTTTGGATTGTTCCTGCGAGGCGGCTTCGGCATTGACGTGGAAAATGGCTTTATCCGCATCAGGGATAATAAGCACCCACGACTTGCCATGCCACACCTTGACGCCGTCAATCAATTGAACATTTTCCTTGCGGGTGGCTTCGATCAGCCGCCGCATAATCTCGCCTTTCTTTTCCCAGGAACAGGCTACATGCAAACGGACAATATTGATGGCCGGCACTTGATCCACCAAATCGGAGAGTTTTTCCCCGGCCAGGGCCATAAGCTCCAATAATTTGGCCGAGGCCATCATGGCGTCAAAAGCAGGCTGGAATTTTGGAAACACATAGCCACCCTTGACTTCACCCACAAAGTCGATCCGTTTTTGATCGGCTGCTTCCAGAATGGCCGCGTAATTGGTCTTGGTATAAACCACCTGACCGCCGAATTGTTCCGCCAGATCCTCCACCACGCGCGACACGGAAATGGGTACTGCGATGCGGGCGCCCCTTTTGGTCTTGAAAATCAGCAGAGCCATAAGCGCCAGGGCCAGGTCGCCATCCAGGACGCGGCCGCTGTCATCGGCAATAAATATTTTCTGCGCGCCGGCATCCATCATGATGCCTACTTGAGCTTTGAGGGTGCCCACGATTTCACCCAGCCGGCTCAAGGACTGTTCAAAATCAATTTTGGACCGGGTCAGGCGGGTGCCGTCGGGGTAGGAATTAAGCGCCACCACTTCACAATGCAAATCCCCCAGTACTTGCGGGAAAATATTGACCGCACTGCCCCAGGCATAATCAATGACCACTTTGAATTGGGCTTCCCTGACTTTTTCCCGGTTAAGGGAGCTCACAAAGCCTTCCTGATAATATTCCAGGGCCCGTGGCGGAAACATGATCTCCCCGGCTTCTTCCATATCCGCCCGGGGAAAGTCTTCCCGGAAAAAGAGGTTCTCAATGCCCTTTTCCTTGGCACTGGTCAGCTCCTTGCCCTGGCTGTCAAAAAATTTGATATCCATCAGCTTGGGATCATAGGGGGATTTGCGCACATGAAAACCGCCGGCCACTTTCAAGGCCCGCACGGCGTACCTGGCCACAGGCGTGGGCACCACCCTCAGGTCATAGACATTAACGCCCACCGAGGCCAGGCCGGTCATGATGGCACGGTCAATGATGCGCGATGATTTATGGTTGTCACGGCTGGAGACCACGACGGATCCCTTTTTAAGGGAAGCGCCGTAGGCGGCACCCAGTTTGGCGGCAAACTCCGGGGTGATCTCCACATTGCCCACACCGGTAACACCGTAGGCATCAAAAATATGTTTGGACCACCGCTCTCCCCAGATGAGCGAGGTGGACAAGGTGGTGCCGTCTTCAATAACCTTGTAAGGCCAGACTTTGACTTCCGCTTTGACCGTGGCTTCCTCGCCGATGGTGCAGAAGTCGGCCACCACGGCGCCCACGCCGATATAACTGCGCGCCCCGATTTTACAATCATTACCGATGGTGACTTCCTTGAGATTGGCACCGTTGCTGATGGAAACATTATCCCATATGACAGCGCTGATAATTTTCGAGCCTTCCCCCACCCGGCAGGACTTGCCCAACACCGAGTTGGCAATGCGTACATTGGGGCCGATCCAACAATGCTGTCCCAGAATAACCCCTTCTTCCAGCACGGCCGAGGGATCGATTTGGCAGCCCTGACCAATCCAATTGCCGTCTTTCCATTTCCCCTCTCCGGGCTGGCCCAGGGCACCGGCAGCCTTGATGGCATCGTAGTGAGCTTGGCGATACTCGGTGAGATTGCCCACATCCTTCCAATAGGTGTTTTCGGCAATATAGCCGTAAAGGGGCAGGTCAGCGTTCAAAATCTCGGGAAAGAGCTGCTTGCTGAAATCATAATCCCCCTCGGAAGGAATGCGGTCGAGCACTTCCGGTTCCAGGATATAAATCCCCGTGTTGATGGTGTCGGAAAACACTTCTCCCCAGGTGGGTTTTTCCAAAAAGCGGGCAATGCGGCCGTCGTCCTTGGTGATGACCACCCCGTAGGCCAGGGGATTTTCTTCCCGGCCCAGCACAATGGTGGCCATGGATTTTTTTTCCTGATGATAAGCCACGGCCTTGGATAGATCGATGTTGGTCAGCACATCCCCGGAAATGACCAAAAAAGGTTTTTTAGCCAGAAGATCTTGGGCGTATTTAACACAGCCGGCCGTGCCCAGATCCCCTTCCGGTAAAATATAATCAATATGCAACCCGAATTTTCTGCCATCCCCGAAATAATCCTGGATCACCTCCGGCTGAAAATACAAGGCCACCACCACTTCCGTAAAGCCATGCAGCTTGAGCAGGTCAAAAATATGTTCCAGCATGGGCCGGTTGATCATGGGCACCATGGGTTTGGGGATGTTGCAGGTTAAGGGGCGCAAACGCGTGCCAAAACCTCCGGCCATTACCATTGCTTTCATTAATCAAGCTCCTTCCTCAAGGTTGCAACCTGTGGTGAGGGCGAAAAATTTAGCCACCGCCCAATTCCGCCCTTTTGTCTATTTAGGTTCTGTTGCGGATCGGGCACTGTGCCCATGGCGATTTTCGACAAAATTGGTCTTTCCGCAGCAGAAATTATTTAGTTCTTGTTGCGGAAAAGGTGTTTTTGATTTTTCCAGCTCCCTTGCAGGGGCTAGTGTACCCTTAAATCGGGCATCCATGGACAATACGCCCTTACAAAACCCTTTTCAATCCAACCACTTCGGCCACAGATTTTCAGCAAAGTGCATTTGCAGCGGGAAAATGATTCTTCCCCATCAGAAACTATTTAAATAAATTATTAAAATTAAGACTCTTCAGTTCTTTCTGAACGTTCTTCTTGATTTCATCGGCTGATTTGCCTTTCTGCTTTTCAATAAAGCTGCTGGCTTTTTGTTTGACTGCTTCCGCGGCACGACCGGCCTTTTGTTTGGCATAACGGCTGACCCGGCCTTTGATCCAGGTCCAATCGGGTTGAACATCCGGTTTTTTGACAGGCCCGTTCAACACCATGGGCAAGGCCACCCATTCATGCTCGTCTTTGAGAACCTCCGTATATTGCCGGAATTGGGAGGAAATATTCTTGGCCGCCCGCGGATTGATGCGGGGCATCAATTTGAAATCCTTAAATGAAGCATCAAAAGCTATTGGCCCCTGTCCGGTAATCCGCATGTCGCCGGAAAGGCCCTGCGGCCCTGATTCCGCCAGAAAGGGGTCAACCTTGACCATCTCCTTGGCCATGGTGTAAGTGATCAGGATACGGTCAAAGGCCAAATCCTGATTAAACTTGTCATTGCCGACCCACTGGGCCAATTGGGTCTGAAAGCCGAATTTTTTAAGCCGCCCGTTGGAAAGGCGAAATTCGCCGTTGCCGGTCATGTTCTTTTTTATGCTTTGGGCCTGCAGGCCTTGGCTGCTGATGGACATATGACCGTCGAGCCGGCCGCTCATCTTACCTTTTAGTTCGTTGATCAACGCCGGTTTTTTCAGTTTGGCGGCCACAAAGGTTTCCAGCGTATCCGAGATCAACGGTTCCAGGTCAACATGGTCCACCTCGGCCTTGGTGGTAAACTGAAAAAGGGGCTGGTTAAAGACCAGGCTGGTGTTGCTGCGCACTTGCCCGCTATAGCCGTCAAGAGTAGCCGCGACGGCCACGCGCCGGGATTTCAGGTTGGTCGTCACCTGCAAAGCGCCCAACTTGACCTTGCCAAAGATCATACCCTTAAGTTGGGCTTGGCCGGTCATGGCCAAGCCTGGCGGCACCAGCCGGCGCGCGTCCGGTTCGGGCCGAACCGGGGCTTTGGCTTTAAGCAGTTTGACAGCTTTGGGGCCGGCACCGGTTTTAACGGGCATCAGGGCCAGCAGGGCGTCCAGATCCAATTGGTCCGAACTTAAGGTCCAGTCTACTCTGGCAACCATATTTTTAGGATTCAGTGTCTGCGGTTTTCTTAAGTCAAATCCTTGCGCATTCAAGGTAAAAGTAACCGGAGCCTCACCCAACACAGCCTGGAAGGGCTTGAGCGTTACCCGGCGCGGGCTGAGGGTCAGGTGGCCGTGCGCCTGGGAAAGCAGTTTTTTATCCTTCAGGGCGACCCCCAGTTGTTCCAGCGAGACGTCACTGCTGAATGTCATGGTCCCGGGCATTTTAACCCGGCCTTGCAGCTGACTCTTGGTCACGATGGTGCCGGTGACTGTTACCGGCGGGAGCTTGGCTTTCATGGACGGGGGTACCATTTGCTCCCACAAGGCTTTCAAGTCCAGTGACATGCCGGCCTTCAAGTCCAGACTTGGCGCCTGCAGGATCTGGTCCACTTTCCCATGGGCTTCGCCTTTGATGCCGGGCAGGTTCCAGGTCACCTTGTCAAGCAGCAGCTTTTGTTGGGCATAGTTGATGCGCACCACGGTTTTAAACGCCAGGGGAATGACCAGTCCCATGGCCTTGGCCTTGGTGGTGACCAGCACATCAATGGGGGTCAGACCGGCCAGGGTAAGATTGTTCACCTTGATATTAAAGGCTTTCAATTGGTACTCCTGGCCCGTGCCCAAATCACGATAAGTCAGGACAGCGTCGACAATCCCAAAATGGGAGACCAGGATATCGAGAGGCAATTGCTTGAGGGTAGGCCCACCGGCCGGCGCCGCCTTGGCGGATGCAGCGGGTTCCTTGGAAGTGCTGAGCATGTCGGAAAAATTAAAGCGGCCGTCGCGGTTCTTCTCTATCAGCAGTTGGGGCTGCTGCAGTTCCACGGCCTTGACCACCACTTTGCCCAACAGCAGGGGCCACAAACGGTACTTGAGCACCGCAGCCTTGTCACTCAAGAGGGGCGCGGAGGA
>CAYVTN010000075.1:0-9961 GCA_964454395.1 uncultured bacterium
GACTACATCACCAAGCCTTTTGATATCTATGAACTCATAGCCCGCGTGGAAGCTGCTTTGCGGCTGAAAAATGTGGTGGGCCCCTTCAGGAAAGAAGACCGCCGGGTTCAGGATATTCTGCTGGCCGATCCCCTGACAGGGGTTTATGCCAAAGCCTATTTTATGGAACGCATGGAAGAGGAACTCAGCCGGGCCCAACGTTATAATTATCCCATTGCCTGCCTCATCCTTGATGTGGATGATTATCAGCGTATCAAAAAGAAATTCGGGGAGTTGTCCGCCAATCAAATGCTGCAGCATCTGGCGGTGTTGTTGAAAAACAGCAACCGGGTGGTGGATGTTATCGGACGGCTTGGCACGGACCGCTTTGTGGCCTGTCTTGCCCAAACAGACGAGGGAGGACTCGAAATCTTCGGAGAGCGGCTCAGGGAAAAAATCCAGCGCGCACGGCTTCTGGCGGCTGATCCTCAATTTCAAATAACCGTTTCCCTCGGTGGCGCGGCGCTGAACAACGATACGGAAGGTAAATCGGATTTTCTCATGAACACAGCGGAAGCGATGTTGCTTCAAGCCAAAACAAAAGGGAAAAATAATCTGGCCGTCCAATTGGAGGCTTGAAAATGGCGCCTGCAAGATGGTCCCTTAAGCAGTAGGGCCGAAAAATCCCACCCCTTCGCTCGCAAGACGCAAACACACGCGTTTTGCAGGTCCAACTCATGAATAGCCTTTGAATTTAAAGCTTTTTAAGGCTGCCGATTGCCTTGACATAACCAGGCCGATAGGGTATAGTTCCCTCCTGATGGTCAACCTTGTGCGAGGATGGTGGAATTGGCAGACACGTACGTTTGAGGGGCGTATGGTTAATCCGTGCGGGTTCAAGTCCCGCTCCTCGCACCATGCGAATTCCGTGAAGCGGAATTCGACAAACCATTGAAAATCGAAAATCGCAAAAACAAAATGCGGCGATTGCTTGTCCCGTTGTCGACGTGACAAATAATCGATTTTTGATTAACGAGATAAAACAGGGCTTATCGGGTTGACTTCGGCTTTTTGCTCCCCCCCAAAAAATCAGGCTAAACCTGGCGCGCATGGTTTCGCACGGGTTGTTGGGAATAAACAAAAATCAACGGAGGTCATGATGGCCGAAAACATTTTAATCGCGGAAGACGATGCCAATATAGCCGAATTGGTCAAAATTATCCTGGAAGCCAAAGGGTATATCACCGATTGGGCCAAGGATGGCGAAGAAGCATTGAACAAAGCCCAGGAACTTGTTCCTGATTTGATTCTGCTTGATGTCATGATGCCAAGGCTTAATGGCTACGAAGTGTTAAAGGCCCTTAAGGAAAATGCAGCGGTACAGCATATTCCGGTGATCTTCCTGACGGTCAAAGGCGAAACGGACAGTAAGGTGGTGGGCTTGCGCATGGGCGGCCATGATTACATTACCAAGCCCTTTGATCTGGATGAATTGATTGCCCGTGTGGAAGCCGCCCTGCGCATCAAGGGCGAACATGATCATTTACGGGATGTTAACAACCGCCTGGCCGAATTGTCCATGACCGATCCGCTGACCTCGCTTTACAATAAACGCTATTTGCTGGAACGTTTTCATGAAGAAATCGAACGGGCCAAGCGCTATCACTATCCCATTGCCTGCATCAAAGCAGGTATCAATCAGTTTAAAAAAATCTATGACCAATTGGGGGAATTGCAGACCAACCAGATTCTTCAGCAAATTGCCTTGATTATGAAAAATTCGAATCGTGTGGTGGATATCATTGCCCGCTTGGACGGGCCGGAATTTCTGCTTATCCTGCCCCAGACTGATCTGGGCGGGGCGGAAACCGTGGCCAGCCGTCTGAAGAAAATCGTGGAAGAAACACGCTTTATTCGCAATATGCCCGATTTTACGGTGACTCTTTCTTTGGGCGCCAGCGCCTACGCCACCGATGAAGTGAACAGCACCGAAGAGTTGTTGGCCGCTACGGAATTTGCTTTGGCCGAAAGCCAGAAGTTGGGGGATAATCAATTAATGGCCGTCAGCCCGAAAGGGATGACCAGATCATAATGACCGTCAAATTGCGCACCACGGGGTGGGAAATCAGCGGCCAAAAACTGCCTTGGGTTTGGGGTCAGATTAATTACTGGGATATTGAACGAACCTCCTGGCGTGGCGTGTTGCGGGCTTATAAATATGCCGGGCATGCCGTGCTATCCACGGCTATTCTGCCCCGGATTCATCAAACCGGCCCCGGACACTATACTTTTGGGCCGGGCCATCCTCATCTGGACCTTCAAGAATTTTTACGCGAGGTGCAAGCCGCCGGTCTGAAACTATTCTGTTGGGTCGGCCCGCGTCAACTTCCGGGATGTGGCGGCGCCGGTTACCCCATGGAACTTTGGGAAGACGAAAGCGGTTTGGCCCGCGACCGCCAACAGCACCTGGTTTGGTCCAGCCTTGGACACGGCCAGGATATTTACACCCTGCCTTGCCTGATTCATTCCCGGCTGAAAGACTTGCTGACGCCCTTTGCTGAAGCGCTGGCGCCAATGCTTAAGCCTTTTATTCATCCTGATGGCCCGGTTATCGGTTTGGGCTTTACCCAGGCACCGGGGTGGGACAATGCCTTGGGCCTTTACGATGCCGATTATCATCCTGAAACCATCGCCCTCTATCATCAATTTTTGAAAAAAAAATACGGCCGCATCAGTTTGCTCAACAAGTGCTGTTACTCGGACTTTGCCGGTTTCAAAGACGTGGAGCCTCCGGTGAAATGGATGGGCACGGCTAAAACTGTTGATCAAACCAGCATGGATTGGATGCAATTCCGGGAAGATTATTTTGTCCGGGCCGCGGAAATGATCCATGCCCTTTATCAACCGTTGGCCTTTGGTCAAATTCCCATGGTGTTGGCGGCCCTGCCCGGCAGCGCGACGCCTAATAATTTGGCGGAATTGGAAAAAACGCGATGTTTTGAATATATCATGCCGGATATACCTGCCGATCACTGGAAGCTGACGGAAACCCTTAAATCCTGCGCGGTGCAGACGCGGTTCACCTCCATGTTCAATTTGCACCTCGACCAGGAAGAAGGCAGTGACCACCAGGCTTATGCCTTGATGCAGGCTTTGGCCGCCGGTGTAAGGGGATGGGATTGTCTCAATCCCGCGGGCAGCGGTCCCTATGCCGGTTTTGTAATTAACCGGGAAGGCAAACCGAACCGGTATCATCATGGTTTCTGGCAAATTTTACATGATCAGCTCTCGGGAGAAGGCTTGCTTGACAGTCAGTTGCATGCGGATCTCATTCTCCTGACGGATCCTGATATGGAAAGAGCTTTGGCTTGTTATGAACAGGCCCATGCCGCGCTTCCGGAGGGTGAGGAAAAAGCATCCTTGGCCATGGATGCCACGACTACCGGCTACGCCCGGCTCAAACAGGACTTAACTGCTTTTTTACATGATCATCATTACCCCATGCTTACCGCCAATGGTTATTTGCCCCAAAACCGATTGAGTAAGAATCAGATCATTGTGGCGCCCTCATGGGAAGGGTTATCCGAAAATATTCAACAGCTGGTAAATCAACTGGTCAAAAACGGGCACATCGTCATTTTGCTGGGGCCATTGCCTCCTGCCGGGGAAGAAAGTCAGTTTATTCCTTTGCAGGAACTGGTCACGGCCAAACCTAAAAAAAACACGTCCAAAAAGAAAAAAACAGTTAAAACCGGCCAGGCTTATCATCTGGAAGCAATGAATGAAAACAAGCTTTTAAGGTTGTTCCAGCAAATCGGATTGCAACGCAGTGTGACTATTGAGAACAAGGCTGTAGAATTAAATTATCATAAACTGAAGAACCGGCTGTTTATCAGCGTTCACAATCCATTGCCGCAAGACCTCGGGGTCATTGTCCAGCGTCCGGGCAAATTTGTGCTCAAAGACTTTTGGGATGCCAACAAATTTCACGGCGGCAATAATGAGATTCAAATTACCCTGGCGGCCAAGAGTGTCAAATTTTGGGAGCTCATACCATGCTAAATCCGGAATTCAAAATGCTTGACCCTGATCCCGTTTTCGTGCAACGGTTGCGGGATCTGATGCCGGTGGACAATGGTCTGGAAGCCATGGGAGCCGTCAGCAACGAGCTGCTTCAAAAACATAGTGAAGCCATCAAGACCAGGATAGCCGCCGGAGGCATCATCACCCAGCATGTTCTTTGGCCGCTTCTTCAGGAATTGGAACCCGGTCTGGCGGGGAAAGTATTGACGTTGTGCGGGTTGCCATTGGGCCTGCTGGCGCCGGTTTGGGAGGGTGCCGGAGAGCAGGCGAGCGTGTTGCTTGGGATTTTAACCGGCGAGGAAATCTGGACAGGCATCGTCATTGGACTTAAGCAAGGCAGTATTGACTTTCTAACCACCCTGCAATGGTTGTGGCAGGAAGAACCGGCGTTGGCCGGCAAACAAACCCTGCAGGACTTTGAGGAATGGCGCCAAGCGGCGGCCAAACGCTTTGGCCGCAAGACCGGGGGGTTGTTTATTTATCTTGATGAATTCAAGCAATGGCAACAAACGGGGTTTACACGGTCCGGCTTGGAGGCGTTTGCGGGCCGACAGACCGCAGCCATGGGGGAGATATAAAAAACTTGAACAGCCCTGGAAGACCTCGTAAAATGTGGGCTGCATTTGTGCCCGCGGTGCAGCACCTGATCTGGAGAAGCCGGATGGATAGCCCAAGCGCTTTGATCCGGTTTAAATTATTTTCCGGAAACTTGCACGCATCACTTTCATAAGGGGATAGCAAAGTGAAAAAAATCTATTTGGGTATGGACTTGGGTGGAAGCAATATCAGCGCGGCCTTAATGGATGCAAGTGGAAAAATAATCCGCTATGAAAAAACGCTCACCTTGGCCGATGAAGGTAAAAAAAAGCTCATTCAACGCATTGTCATGATGGGCCGGAAAATTCAGCATGACGCCGGCATTTCCAGGAAAGAAATCAAAGGTATTGGCATGGGCGTCCCCGGGGTGCTGGATCTTGCGCAGGGCGTGGTCAAATATTCACCCAATCTGCCGGGATGGCGGAATGTGCCTTTGAAAAAAGAACTGGAAGAAGCCCTGGACTTAAAAGTGGTCCTTGACAATGACGCCAATGCCGCGGCCTTCGGAGAAAAATGGCTGGGGGCGGGCAAAGACAAACAGCATGTAGTGGTCTATACTCTGGGCACAGGCGTGGGCGGCGGCATTATCATCGGCGGTCAATTGGTGCATGGCAGTTGTGACGGGGCGGGAGAAATGGGACATACCACTATTGTGCCGGATGGACCACAATGTGTCTGCGGCAATCATGGGTGCCTCGAGACGCTGGTATCCGGTACGGGGATTGCCCGCCGCGCTCGAGAGCTGATCAAAGCCGGCCGGAAATCCATTTTGTTGCGAATGTGCGACGGCAACCTTTCCGGTCTTACAGCCAAGCTGGTTTTTCTGGGTGCGCGCAAAGGTGATAAATTGGCCAATGAAGTGGTGGAACAAACCGGTGTTTATTTGGGCATTGCCGTGGCCAACATGATCAACTTACTCAATCCGGAATTGATTATTATCGGCGGCGGTGTATCCGTGGCCGGAGACATGCTTTTAAGAGTGATCAGACAGGAAGCCAAAAAACGGGCTTTCAAAGAACTTTACCGCTGCACCAAAATTGTCAAAGCCACCCTGTCCGATCGTGCGGGCGTCTTTGGGGCGGTAGGCATTGCCATTCAAACCTTTGGGTAGTAGGGAGACGGGGGCAGTATGGGCATGAAGAAAAAAATTATTTTTATCGAGGATGAAGAAGATCTGAGGAATGCCGTCAAGTTTATATTGGAATCTGAAAATTATGAGTTTTACGGCGCTTCCAACGGCCCGGAAGGTATTGCCAAGATCACCAAATATAATATTGACTTGATGTTGCTTGATATTATGATGCCCGGCATGGATGGCTTTGAAGTGTGCCGTGCCATTAAAAGCGAACCGGCCATCGACCTGCCGGTCGTGTTTGTGTCCGCCAAAACGGAAGCTACCGATATTGCCCGGGGTTTTGCCCTTGGCGCCGACGATTACATCATCAAGCCTTTTGATCCCAATGACCTGGTCATCCGCATCAAAAAAGTATTTGAAAAATACGAAGAAAAAAATCGCAATAACCAATCATCGTGAAAATTTCATCCGGCCGGAGACGACATTCGCCGGCTTAGATGCGGTATCGGCAAGATTCAACCATGTTGCATATATCTCGCCAACACAGAACATGAACTCCCGAGGAACAATCATGAGGGTTTTAATCCAGCGTGTTTTATCGGCAAAAGTGGATGTGGGCGGGCAGACGGTTGCGGCCATTGGCCAGGGGCTGCTGGTTTTTCTGGGCTTGGGGCATGACGACGCTACCGGCGACTGTGAGTTGTTGGTGAACAAACTTCTGCATCTAAGGGTTTTTGAAGATGCCGAAGGCCGGATGAACTTCTCCCTCATGGACCAACACCTGAGCATAATGGTAGTGCCGCAATTCACCCTGATGGCCTCCTGCCGCAGAGGCCGGCGTCCCGATTTTACCGGGGCGGCCGATCCGGCCCGTGGGGAGGATCTGTTTCAGCGTTTCCTGACCATGTTAAAAGCGCGCTGGGTCAAGGTTGCGCAAGGGCTGTTCAGGGCGGATATGCAGGTGACCTTGGTGAATGACGGTCCGGTGACATTACTGATTGATTCCAAGGATTTTTTGAAATGAGCACCAGCAACACCATCACCTTTTTACATGCTGCGGATATCCACTTGGGCGCCAAATTTGCAGGTTTGGGCGAGAAGAGCCAACAACAACGGGCCCAGTTACGCCAAACCTTTAATGCGGCTATGAGTCTGGCCATTCAACATGAGGTGGACATGGTGCTTCTGGCCGGGGATACCTTTGATTCCAATAAACCCTCACCCGAATCCCTGGAATGCTTCCGGCGAAGCGTGCACGACCTGGCAGCCCATCATATTCCAGTGGTGATCATCGGGGGCACCCACGATTGTCTGAATCATGAATCTGTTCTGAGAAAATTGGCGCAGGAAATGACGGATGACATGATTTTGCTTGATCAAAACCGGCCTTGCTGGCGTCATCCCGGCAAAGACCTGTGTGTTTACGGTGTTTCCCAGCTGCAGGCCGATCAGCCTTCCCATCCCGGACGTATGTTGGCCGCCATGGAAAAACAAGCTGGGCGATGGCATATCGGCATGGTCCATGCCGCCCTGGAACTGCAACATCATCATGGCCAGGAAGCAGTGGTGACCAAAGCGGACATCGAACAAAGCGGCATGAATTATTTGGCGCTCGGTCATTGGCATAACAAGATGGAGGTTTCGAGGGGGAACACCATTGGCTGGTATCCCGGATCGCCGGAAATGGTGGCCCTCGACGAAAAAGAGCAGGGCCAGGTGTTGCTCGTGGCCTTGGAAACGGCGGGTCAAATCCAGGTGGCGCCCATCGTGGTGGGCAAGCGGCTGAAAAAAACCATCACCCTCGATTGGAACAGCCAAAGCATGGCCGGGCAGCTCCAAGTGGTGACTGCCGAGGCCGACCCCGACGTGGTGCTGGAGCTGATCCTGAACGGCCAGGTGGATCCTGAACAAGCGCCGGAAGAACGGCTTCTGATGGAAAAATTAGGACCCCTCTTTTTTCATGTCACGATTAAAAACAAGACTCATCCCAGGCTGGGTGATGATGAACTGGCGCGCTTTCACGAAAGAACCGTGATTGGCACCTTTGTCCGCCAGATTCAACAGGACATGGCTCAGGCCTCTCCCGACAAACGGCCATTACTGGAAGAAGCCTTACAGCTGGGAATCCAACTAATGACCGGCAAGGATGTGGCACCATGGTCCTGACGGAACTGGAATTGGAAAATTTTAAACGCTTCCGTCAGCGTACGATCAGTTTCAACCCGGGGCTGAACGTGGTTAAGGGGCCAAACGAAGCAGGTAAAACCACGGTGCGTACGGCCTTGACCGTAGCTTTATTTGAAAACCCCCTTAGTTCCAAGGAAGGGTTGAAACGTTATCAATCCTGGCACAATCCTGCCTTGTTTCGCCTGGTTCTGAACTATCTTGATCAGGACGGTTTACCGTGCCGCTTGGAGAAAAATTTTGAAGAAAAGAAAATGTTTTTGGAATGCAACGGCGAGCACTTTCGCATTCCCAAAAGCATCCAACGCAAGCTGCATGATACCATCGGTTTGGACACCATGGAGTTTTTCAATTTGATGTCCTCATTGGATATCCGTTCTTTGGACAATCTTGGCAGCAGCGCCAGCCGTAAGCAAGTAGCCCGGATGATAGCCGGGTTGATGAGCGGCACGGAATCCGGCCAGGATGTATTGGCCGCTATCAGGAAACTCGATGAAGCCTTGCGGGACTTGCAAAAAGGCTTGAAAGGACAAGCCAAAATCCCCGGCCCCCTAAAGGCTGCCCGGGATCAAAAAAGCAGTCTTCAGACGGCCTGCTACGAACAAAAGCAAGCATTGGCACTCAAAAGCAAACACTTGCATGAACGGTTGGCTTTGGAAACCGAAAGAAAAGAGGCAGAACATCAGCGGGAAACCTTGCTCCAACTGGTTGGCGTCAATCAGCGTTTGGCCAAGCTGCGTCAGAGACAGGAAGAATTAACCGCCCAGGAACAAGAGTATGAACAGCGGTCGCGACAGCGCCGGGAATTAGAACAAGCCTACGATGATTTGAGCCGCCGAGTTGCCGGCGAACCATTACTCAAGCTTTCCGGCGTGCAATTGGACCGGTTGCTGGAAACCCAGGCGCGGCTACGTACACTCGAAGAATCATTACAGGCAACCCTGCCTTCGCCTCCTCAACGCAGTATCCCGGCAAGAAGCGGCCTGATAGCGGCTGCTTTGGCAGGTGTGGCTCTGCTGTTTTGGAATTGGCCGATAGGGTTAATGGTAACTGGGGTAAGTGGGTGGTTGCTAATACGGAAAGAACAACAGCATCGACATCAGCATCGCCGTTATCAAGAGGTTCTTGAAAAACAAACCGCCTTAAAGTCGGAGAAAGAAACTCTGGAGGCATTTATCCGGGAATGGGACCGGCAAATGGGGCTGGCCGGACAACCTGACCTGAGAGAACGCTGGCAAGCGGCGCAAAACCTGAAAATCAAACAGGAAACATTGCAGGAACAATTGAGTAAGACGCCGGCGGTGGATGAAAAACGATGGGAAAACGTTCGCCGGGAGCTGCGTTTAACCAGAGATGAATTGCATGATCCCGGTCTTGCAGGATTGGTATTGGAACCGGAAAAATTGATGGATCAAAAACACCGTTTGGCCCGATTGGAAACCGAGAGTGCGCAATTGCATGATCGCATCACCCATTTGGATGCCTTGTTGAATCACGATAGCGCACATCAGGAAAAACTGGTTGAAATGGAAGAGCACCTGGAAAGGCTGAATAATCGCATTGCATATTTGGAACAGCGGGAAAAAGTTTGCCAGCTGACGCTTGCCTATTTGGATAAAGCCAGGCAGGCCAGCATGAACCCGGCGCGTCTGGTGTTGGAAAAACGGGCAGGCCAACTCCTGAGCCTGTTTACCGAAGGTCAATACGAACAGATCGCCATTGACGACAAAGATCTTTCCAGCCTTGTGCTCGTGAAAGAAACGGACCGGTGGGAAACACCGGAAGTCCTTTCCCAAGGAACCTTCGATCAATTTTATCTGAGCCTGCGTCTGGCCATGTCGGAAATATTAACCGAAGGAAGAAAACCCCCGTTACTTTTAGATGAACCGCTGAGCGCCTTTGATGAACAGCGTTTTCAAGCGGCAGTGCAGACGTTAAAAAAAATAGCGCAGGAAAGGCAGATCGTTGTTTTTTCCTGCCGCGATGATTATGATGCGATGGCGGATCATGTGATCACATTGGATTAAAGACAGGAGGCCGAAA
>CAYVTN010000076.1:0-5656 GCA_964454395.1 uncultured bacterium
CACCACCTTGCCCGACAGTTGCCGGCCGTTCCGGCAGTTTTTAAGTTTGATCCAGTCGCCGATAGCGCCCTCTTCCAAACTGGTGACGTCGGTTTTAATCACGATGCCCTGGCCGCACACTTCCAAGGTCAGACGCTGGCCGGGCATCACGGCAGGCCGGACTTCCAAAGCATGGGCCGTAAGGACCTCACCCCGGGTCAGCACTTTTTTGGTGCGCTTGCCGGCCAGATCCTTTTCCTGCTCCAGGCTGTCCCGGGGCAACACGTCCAGAAGGCGCTCTTCCCAGTCCCAGTCCTTGGGATGCGGCACCTGGGCCTTTTGAATTACATGCCGGGCCACCATGACTTTTTTAAAGCCGGCCATGCGGGCTTTAACCCGGCAGGTCCGGCCGGCCTGACCTACGACAAAGGTCATGATTTTTTTAGGCTTGGCCACGCCCACCACACCTTGCACCCCGGCCTTGTCCAGGCGGCCCAGGAGTTGGGGCCGAGCCACGTCCAGGCACCAGGCTTCCCAGCGGCCTTGGGCAATGGGAAAGCGGGCGGTCATCCACTGCTCCAACAGGCGTTCCACGTCGCTTTGGGTCATGGCCTGTGCCATGCCGGCCGCGCCCAGCCATGCGCTCAAAATCATCAATAAAATCTGCCTGGCCATGCTTTTACAATCTGCTTAAATTGTTGGCCATCTTCATCATGTCATCAGACGCCTGAATGGATTTGGTGTTTATCTCATAAGCCCGCTGGGTCATGATCATATTCACCATTTCCTGCACCAGGTTGACATTGGAACGCTCCAGACTGCCTTGCACCAAGGTTCCCATGCCTTCCTGGCCGGGTGTATTCACAATGACCTCGCCCGAAGCCGCGGAGCTGGCATACAGGTTCTGTCCCAGACTTTCCAAACTGCCGGGATTGACAAAGCGCGCCAACTCCAACTGGGCAATGGGTCTGGACGTGGCGTCGGTCGAACGTTTCACCATCACCGTACCGTCAGCGGCCACGGAGACTTCGGCGGCATCAGCGGGGATCTGCACTTCCGGCATGACCGGACAACCCTGATTGGTGCACAACAAGCCATCGCCGCTTACTTTAAAGGAGCCGTCGCGGGTATAGGCCACGCTGCCATCCGGTTGGAGCACCTGAAAAAAACCGTCTCCCTGCACCGCCATGTCCAGCGGATTGCCGGTGTTTTCAAGGGCGCCTTGCATAAAGGAACGTTCCATGGCCGTATTCTGCACGCCAATGCCCAGCGAAGGCTGGTTGTTTTCCGCCGGCGTCAAAGGCTGGGGTTCATTGACGGCCTGGTAAAAAATGTCGGCAAATTTGGCCTGTGAAGCTTTGAAGCCCGTCGTATTGACATTGGCCAGGTTGTTGGAAATATTGTCCATGGCCAATTGCTGGGCCGACATGCCGGTGGCTGAAATCATCAAGGCTCTTAACATGGGTCTACCTCCTGCTGCATTTAAATTCCGTGCCGGCGAGGTCTAGGCCTAACGCCTGGACCTTGCAGGAGCGGGCTTCAAACCCGTCCTTACGGGAGCTTAAGTATGTTTGCCCACCTGGTTAATGAGCGGCTGAAGGCTTGCATCCTGTACGTTCATGGCCTTCTGATTGGCTTGGTATTGACGCACGATGAGCATCATGTTCACCATGGCGTCCACTGGATTGACATTGGAAGCTTCCACCGCGCCCTGTAAAATTTTAACTTTGTTGTTGTCCATGGCTACCATTTGATCCGGCGCTTCCGATTTGAGTAGACGTTGCCCGATACGCACCATGGGCCCTTCCGGTTTGTAGATTTCCAGTTGATCCACCATGTCCTGACCCGCAAAAATCTCGCCCTGGCCGTTGACTGTAAACTGATTGCTTCCGATCACAACTTCCCCGTGTTTGCCCAACACCGGCTCACCTTCGTTGGTCACCAGCCGTCCGATGCTGTCCAATTTAAAGTCACCGCTGCGGGTATAGGCCACGCCATCTTCCGTTTGTACGGCAAAAAAACCGTCACTCGTAATGGCCAGATCGGTTGGCTTCTCCGTCATTTTAATGGCCCCTGCTGACATGTCCACCTGGCTGGCCACTGACAAACGGCCCGGCTCTGTCTTCATCACCTGCATCAATTCCTGCTTAAAGCCGTTGGTGGTCATGTTGGCCAGGTTATTGGCCACCACATCCTGCATGCGGTCAAGACTGTCCAGACTGGAAGCGGTTTGATAAATGCCGTAGATCATGGGCTCATCCTTTCTTTGCAGGCGTTTCCTTGCCTTTTTCTTTGTTCCGCCCAAAAGCCGGGTGTGAAGCCGGCTTTTAGCTTTACCAATCACCGTCTATTATTCATTGCAAGACCTTTGAGTCATTCCCCAAAACGCACTGTGCCGAGGCGCAGGGCGTTTAGTTTTTATGATCCGTTTTCCACCACGGAAAAAAATCCTCCAACAAAGGCTTTCTTTTTTTGGAAAGATCCATTTCCTTGGCCTGCGCATCACTTTTGGTGACTACAGACTCGTTCCAATTGATTTTGCTTTGGGTCACGTTCTTTTTATACCAATGGGAGTTCCAGATTAGGTATTTATAACGTCGATGATCCATTGGTCCTCCTTGTGGAATAGTTGTTGGCAACTTTTAACATAGCAACTATCAGGCCAATTTTTATATTGATTGTGGTTGCTGTAATATTGTTATTTTCCAAACCATTTTTTCGGGTAATCTATAGGTGACATAAAACATGACTGGCCGGGTAGGGAACGAAAGCCACATATTGCCAAAATCCCTTATGGAATGATTTCCATAATTTTACTAGGGCTGGCGTGAGGATGTGGATTACAATAAAGGCATGACCGTGCGCAAAATTATTCACATTGACATGGATGCTTTTTATGCAGCTGTGGAACAGCGCGATCATCCCCAATGGCGGGGCAAGCCGGTCATTGTGGGCGGCGACCCCCAGAAGAGAGGTGTGGTGGCCACCTGCTCTTATGAAGCCCGGAAATTTGGCATTCATTCAGCCATGCCCTCCAGAGAGGCCTTGCAACGTTGTCCCCAGGGCATTTTTGTATTGCCGCGCATGGCGGTTTACAAGCAGGTTTCCCATCAATTAAGGGCACTTTTTCACGACTACACGGACTTGGTGGAACCCTTATCCCTGGATGAAGCTTACCTGGATGTGACGGATAACAAAAAAAAGACGGCGTCGGCCACGGTTCTGGCCCGTGACCTGTTGGCACGCATTGAACAGGAAACAAGGCTTACCGCCTCGGCCGGGGTGTCCTATAACAAGTTTCTGGCCAAGGTCGCCTCGGATTTCCGCAAACCGCATGGCCTGACCGTCATTCCTCCGGAAAAAGCCGCTGCATTTATTGCCGGCTTGCCAATACGCAGATTTTTCGGGGTGGGTAAAGTCACGGAAAAAAAGATGCTCACCCTGGGCATCAAAACCGGTGCTGATCTGAGACAAAAAAGCCTGGACGACCTCACCCGGCATTTTGGCAAAGCCGGCAGAATTTATTATTATTTTGCGCGTGGTATTGACGAACGGCCGGTGGAACCCTATCGCATCAGAAAATCCATGGGGCGGGAAAAAACTTTTGAGAAAGACCTGCTTGATCCCAAGATGATTTACCACGAATTGAAGCAGCTTTGCGGTCAGGTAGGGCATTTGCTGGGACAGGCCCAGCGACAGGGCAGCACGGTGACCCTGAAAGTCAAGTATCATGATTTTGTTCAGATCACCAGAGCGGTGACGCTGGATCAGCCTGTTTTCACTGCTGATGCCATTTGGTCGGCTGTGGAAAGCCTTCTTCCCAAAACACTGGTGGGACAAAAAAAAGTCCGCCTCCTGGGTGTGGCGCTCTCCGGATTGTCCCGGCTGGAATCATAGGTGAGGGATAAGAGCAGCAAAAAAACGTAGGGGTCCAAAATTTTGAGCCCCTACATACCGCAATACCAAATTAGACCAAACGACGCGCCCGGCGCCTATTGAAAATAATAAGATATTGTAAGACGGTGATTGTCGCCCAGACCGCTCAAGGGCTGGTAAGTATAGGCCACCCCGATGCCTTGCCAGGTGAGGCCGGCGCCCACCATCAGATTGCCCAGTTCCTGGTCAAAGCGGTAAGCTGCCCTGATTGAAGCCAGGCCGGCGTAATGATAGGCCAGGCCCACTACCGGCGTTACAGTCTCATAATCTTCCACCACGGTGGTCAAGTCGCCAAGCACGGTGAATTGATGCGGTCCTGCCAGCCACTGGAAGGCAGCGCCCAAATCCAGACCCAAAGGCAATTGTTCCTGAGCAGTGCTGAAAGCGGTCATAAACCCCAAATTTTGGACCGCTGCACCCAGGCTGAGGCCCAGGCCGGGCACTTGGTACTGTACCCCCATATCCACGGCCGCGCCCCAGCTGTTATAGGTGCTGAGTACACTGTGAAAACCTTTGAGACCCAATCCCAACCTCAAAGAGCCGCCTACTTGGTAAGCCAGCCCGGGATTCACCATTAAATCATAATTGGCAATGGTGCCAATATTGTTGCCATCGAGGTCAAAATCCGCCAGCCCATAATCGCTGTCATAAAAGATCCTCCCACCCAGGGAGAATTGAGAGCCAAGCGGCAACAGGCCCTCTAATTGCTCGTAACTGGTTTGGGAAAACGAGGCGAAATGGGAGAAGGATATGGACCCTTGCTGGCCCAGCAATCCTGCCGGATTGACAGCCAGCATGCCCGGCGTGTCCGACAGGGCTGCACCGCCCATGAGCACCAGGGCGCTGGGAGAATTGTCGAGCCGCAAAAAGCCCGCGCCCGTGACGGCCAGCACTGGGGTCATCATGCCGGCCAGGGCCAGTACGGTGATCATAACCCCGGCCATAGTGGAACTTTTTTTTACCAACCTGCTCTGCCTGTTCATATCAGCCTCCTATCGAATGACCACGACTCGCTTTTTAGCCTGGAAGGTGTCGGTCTTGATATACACCACATAAATGCCGGAAGCTACGACTTGACCATGGCGGTTAACCCCCTGCCATACGGCATCAAAGGTCCCGGCGTTCTTTAACTCATCGACCAGCGTCTTTACCACCTGGCCTCTTTGGTTATAGACAATAACTTTAACTTTCTGTGACTTGTCCAAGCGCACCTGAATGTGAGTGCTTTCGGCTTTTTCTGGTTTCACCACGCTGCCGTAAATGTGGGCTTCTACCTTGGGCGCAGAAGCTGTGAAAATCACCGTGGCGGTGGAGGTCATGGTGGATGTGGGCGTCATGCCGCTGGGTGTGGCCGTAATGGCTGGGGTGGAGGTTATTACCGGGGTGGAAGTTGTTATTGCCGTCATGGTAGGCGTGCTGGTAGGCGTGCTGGTGAATACCATTGTACCTGCCGGCGTGGAGGTTGTTATTGCCGTCATAGTGGCTGTACTGGTATAGGTTATTGCCGGTGTGCCCCCTGCCGGGGTCGGCGTCTTGGTGGGGGTATGGGTAAATTGGGCAGTCCCTTCCACTGTGACGGTCGATGTGGTCGTAAACGTCACTGTGGGTGTGGCTGTCTTCGTTGACCCTGCCGGCACGGCTGTACTGGTATAGGTTATTGCCGGTGTGCCCCCTGCCGGGGTCGGTGTCTTGGTGGGGGTATGGGTAAATTGGGCAGTCCCTTCCACTGTGACGGTCGATG
>CAYVTN010000076.1:5756-6779 GCA_964454395.1 uncultured bacterium
TGGTCGTAAACGTCACTGTGGGTGTGGCTGTCTTCGTTGACCCTGCCGGCACGGTCCCCTCCGGCGTGGCTGTGCTGGTAGGTGTGGGCGTAATCGTGGCCGTAAAACCCGCGGTCGGCGTGCTGCCCATCACCGTAGGTGTAATCGTTGCCGTGAACGTGACCGTCGGCGAGAATGTGGGTGTCGCCGTATTGGCGTGGCCGACCTGCTGCAAGCAAGCCAGTGCAAGTAAAAGCAAAAAAACGCTCCTTCTTAAAGTCCTCATAGTTCCCTCTCCTTTACTGGTAGTCATTTGATAACGAAGAAGAGAGTCAAAACCCAGTTTTGAGGTTCCATTATTTTTAAAAAAAAATGGTGGCTTAAGGTTTTATTTGTGAGATTTTTTGTCAATATATTTCGGAAAAAATACCTTGATATTCACACGCCGGTTGCGTGCCCTGCCTTCCGGCGTGCCCAAAGTGTTTTCAGGACGGCTTTGTCCAAAACCCTTCATGCTCACCCTCTCCGGGCTGACGCCGCTATCATGCACCAGTTTGTCTCCCACCATCTGGGCCCGTTTTTCCGACAAGGTTTGGTTATAAGCCTGGTCACCCACTTCATCAGCATGGCCTTCACATATGACATAAAGGTCCTGTGGGTAATAGGCCAACAGTTGGCTTACGGCCTGCATCTTGTCCGCCATCTCCGGCTTTAGGGCGGCCCGGTCAAAATCAAATAAGATCCCGCTGATTTCCATGCCCTGATAACCTTCCGGCGCGGTTATAGCTTTGGCCACAATGGTTTTGACCGGCTCCTTCAAGATTATTTTCATTGGTTGATCGGTCAGCAATTCCAGTTGGTATTCATAACCGTGCTGGTCGTCATTCAAAAGGCTGATCCAGGTCAAAGGCGTGTCCCAGGAGCCTTGTCCGCCGTAGGAGGCAGCCGGAGGCGTCCCTTTCATAACAGTATCTGTTCCGGTCGGGGCTGCCGGAGGCGTCCCTTTCATAACAGTATCTGTTCCGGTCGGGGCTGCCGGAGGCG
>CAYVTN010000076.1:6879-9933 GCA_964454395.1 uncultured bacterium
TCCCTTTCATAACAGTATCTGTTCCGGTCGGGGCTGCCGGACGGTTGGCCTTTGCTTCCAACACCTGAAGGGTCCAACTGCGCGTGGCCAGAGGCCTTGCCATTTGGAAAATAACCGGCACAGGCAAGGCCGCCCCCTGCGGCAGTACCAGCCTGACCGCCGGAGCCATGACCGGCAGGTCCTGATGGACCCTTGTTTTTCCATTCACGTCCAGGGTGATGGTGTAGGCTTGAGTTTGAAACAAAGGCTGGCCTTGATTGTTCATGCCGTCCCAGCTGATCAGTTGCGGTATGTGCTCCTGTCCATAAAAGCTGCGAACGTCGTGCTTCCGGTCATCGGAAATGATAAGGCGCCAGGGTCTGAAGGGACCTTTTTTAAGCAGAGGCACAAAGGATAATTTGGCACTGTATTCTCTGGGCAGCACGGTTAAAGCCGCCGCCTTTTGTTTGGGCAATGGCTGGGCCTTTAACCGGGGTGCCTCTTCCGTCAAAACCGCTTCAGCACTGGGGCGCGGTTTTTCTCCCGCAAGGGGCTTGAAATAATAAGACAACGTCAGCCGGTGATTTTCGCCCAGCACGCCGTAGGGTTGATAAGAATAATCCAATCCCAGCCGTTGCCACTGTACACCGGCACCGATGATGAAATTGCCTAACTCATCATCCATCCGCACGCTGGCCAGAGACGCATAATGGTATTCCATACCTGCAATGGGCGTCAGCGGTTTATGCTCATCAAACCCGGTGGTCACATCGCCTTGCAAGATCAGCTGATTGATGCCAAAGGCGACGGTCCAGGTCCCGCCCAAAGTCAGGGCCAAAGGCAGGCTGTCCGCCTGCTGATCATAGGCACTCATGAATCCCAGGTTTTGCAACACCAGGCCCAGACGAAGAGGCGTCGCCGGCCAGTGCAGGTTCATGCCCAGATCCACGGCCGTGCCCAGGCTGCTGTAGCTGGCAATCACACTGCGAAAAACTTTGAGGCCCGCACCTGCATCAAGGTTGGGCGCCAGGCGCCAGGCCACGGCGGGATTGAACATTAGGTCATAATTGTCCACCGTGCCGCCACGCTCGCCCAGGCTGTTGATCACCACAAAATTATAAGTACTGTCATAAAACAAACGGCCGGCCAGGGACACCGTCTGGTCGACCGGCCAGAGGAATTCCAATTGTTCATAGGCGGTTTCCACAAAAGAGGCGTAATGGGTCAAAGCCAGCGATCCATACGTCTGGCCCAGAAGCCCGGCCGGGTTGACAGCCAGCATGGCCGAGCCGCCTTGCGTGGCCGCGCCACCAATCGTCACGGCTGCATTGGGCGAGCTTTCAGAACGCAAAAATTCCGCCCCCGTGGCCGCTTCCAGCCCTGACATCAGGCTCACCAGTCCGATCAGCATCAGACATTCCAGCCATGGCCGCCGTAATGTTTTTCCTTGCCTTAGGCCCATGCCTTTTTCCCCTTACTCCAAGTCAATGCTTGCAACCGCCGTCATGGCGGGGTCTTTTAATGCACAATCGCGATACGCTTTTTCTCCTGAAAGTGCTCGGTTTGAATATACACAATATAAATCCCGGCCGGCACCATTTGACCGTAGCGGTTGCCGCCATCCCAAACGGTTTCGAAAGTGCCGGCGGAAACCAGCTCATCCGCTATTTCTTTCACCACCCGTCCTCGTTGAGAGTAAATCACGATCTTGACCTTTTGCGGCCGGTCCAATTGCACCCGAATGCGCGCCGGCCGTTTTTCATTGAGGTTCATCACATTGCCTAATATTTCAGCCGGTACCGGCGTGGGTAGACTGTCTGTTGGCACGGCCGTTACCGTTGGCGTAGACGTGCTGGTGGTTAACGCCTGCAGGGGCGTTGCTGTCAGCGTTGGCGTCATGATAGCAGCCGGAGTCAATGTGACCGTAGGTGATGAACCGTTGGGTGTCGTTGTACAAGTCATGGTGGCGGTTGGGGTTATGGTGACGGTAGGAGTTGCCGTGGTCGTAGGCGTTGCGCCAGTAGGTGTCACCGTGGCGGTCATGGTGGAGGTTGATGTCATACTGAACGTGGGGGTGGCCGTAGCCGTGGGTGTTGCGCCGGTGGGAGTCACCGTGGACGTCATGGTGAATGAAGGCGACCAAGTGGGAGTAGCCGTCCAAGTGAAGGTAGGCGACCAAGTAGGGGTAGCCGTCCAAGTGAAGGTAGGGGTATAGGTGGCACTGATTGTGGCGGTCATGGTGCGGCTGGGTGTGGCCGTAAACGTAGAGGAGACCATGAGCGTGGCGGTCCATGTAGGTGTTGCTGTGGCTGAAACCATGGCAGTTGCGGTGGTGGTCGCTGTCACGGTGGCCGTATCGGCCCAACATCCATGGCCCCAAAGGAACACTGTCATCGCCGCCAGGATAATTTTTTTGTGAACTTGCATAATCCCACTCCTCATGTCCCGCCTATTTAACCACCATCACTTTAAAGGTAACAGGCTTTTGGCCTTGCTGCCGGCACAGGGCAAAATAAACACCGCTGGCCGCCTGCGCGCTGCCGGAGGTGGTGCCGTCCCAAGGCCACTCATAATGCCCTGGCGCCAACCGCTGATCAACCAAAAGTTTTACCACACGACCGCCGCGGCTGTAAATGGTCACCTTAATGTCCGCGCTCTGCTTTAAGTCCAGCGTCAGACGGGTTACTTCCCCATGATTGAGATTGATCACGTTCTGGAATATCTTAAATCCTTTTTCATCAACAGGACCTGCCTCGGTCCGGGTGCTGAAAGCATCGTGGCCGCTGGTTTGCCGGCCCGGCTGACCGCCCAGCATGATGCTGCCCGAGCCTTGTGGCGTATTTTCGCGGATCCGGCGCTGATCATGCTTCATGGCCAAAAGATGCTTTCCGGACTCGGGGACGGGCTGGATCGTTTTCGGGCCCATGATTTTGCCATGGTTTCCGGCTGTCTTGCCGCCGGGATTCATGCCGGGTTGGATTTTCGGCTTAGTCCCGGACTGCTGCGGCCCGGCCATGGCCACGGACATGGGCGCCTTTCCATCGGGCCTGCCGTGTGATCCGGCCTGGCCCGGAC
>CAYVTN010000077.1:0-9880 GCA_964454395.1 uncultured bacterium
ACTTTTTATCCCGATTTATTGTCCCGCAGGATGGTCTGGATGCTCTGGTTAATGCCGTCAAACGCCAGCACTCCGCTGATAAATCACAACTACCCGCTTTAACTTTAGAGTCCCCTCTAAATTTGACGGACGAGGAAATTTTAAAAATTTTGGGCGTATTTGACCAAAAAGAAAAGGCCGGGACTCCTTCCGGCACCCTCGTCCCTCTAAGAACTCTCGCCATCCGCGTCTTCACCTCTATCGGTATCCCGAGATTATGGGTGGAAAAAGCCTACGATTGGTTTGGTGTTGTTTTTGCCGATAACTGGGCTAGTTTCGGTGTGCTGAGTGTGCTGGCTTGGGCCATTGATCCGAGCTTGATGACCGATCAAAACACCTGGATTGCATTCGGCGTATTGCATGGCCTGCAGACTTATTATTATGGCCGCACGCGCGGCGACTGGATGACCCGTTATTTCTTGCCGGCTGCGGTTTTAACGGGGATTGGTTATGCTTCCGGATTTGGTGTTGTGAGTTGGTTTGGTATAGGAATTCATTTTTTTGTGAATGGGCTGTTGAAACTCAAAGGTGTTCAAGCTTTTATCTTTGTCGTCCAAAATTGGCTCAACCGAGTGCCTGTGAAAACAACTTCTTTTCGTATTGCCGTCAAAAACATACCTGAACTCGCAAACGCGATTCAAGGAAGGTCCTATAATGAGTCATTACTGGATAAGAATCCTCTTGCGCAAGCCATTAAGGAAAACGCTTCTATTTTTAGGGACAAAGATTTTGTATTGAATATGGAAGTGGTCTGCGGCCCGGGCGAATGGTTTCATATTGACTTTCGTGAAAATGCGGAAGGCAAGCGTGTTCCTTTCTTTCATGTTCCCAATATTTATCTGGGATTTGCGGCCGGCCAGGGTAAAGCAAAAAATGCTGTTGAAGCGCTTTACCGCCGGTTTTTGGCCTGGACGCTTCGCATGAACATTCAGAGGGCATTTAATCACCTTACCAGCGAGCGGAAGCAAGGCCTAAAAGAGATTGCCGCCGAGATGGAAGCAAATCTTTGGGAATATGGCGCAAAAGGACTAACGCGGTTGGAAAAGTATGTATTGCCGCGCATGAAAGGGCAAATGCTGATGAATACCTTTTTTAGAATGGTTCCAAATAAACCTCGGGGGGTGTTATCAGCACAAGTTAACCAGGCCATCGGCCAATTTGCCGCAGCCATTAAAGGCATGTCCACCCTCTGGGATCAGGAACTTATGGACAGCCTGAATCAGTACTTAGCTACTGGCACCCTGCCGGCGGCAAAAGCCGTACTGAAGAGTTTGGCCAAGGCCGGGCAGCGGGCGGCCGATCCTGATACCAAAGCGCAGTTTGCTACTTTAAGTCTTGGCCTGAATCAAGCACTTAGGTCCAAGAACAGAGAAATCATCCATGGTCAGATTACCCAAACATTGGCTTGCTTACTGCAGGTCAGAAATCCGGAAGATGCCCTCTCCGTGCTCAGCCGTCGCATTGCCGAACCAACTGCAGAAGAAGAAAAGCAAGCCGGCGCCATCTGGGTGATGAATCAAGAAACCAGAAGGCAGTTGCAGGCATTGGTCATTAGTTTGATGAAGCAAGCACCCCAGGGCACGATGAGACAAAATCTGCAATTCATGGCTTCTGCGTTGGGACAGCCCAAACTTAATGGCTATAGCAGCGCTAAATTACTCCACTTTCTGCAACAATTGGCACCTGCCGAGGAAGTCATTCAACAGGCGACGGTTGGGCAAGACTTAACTTATGCCGTAGGGTTGATGACCAATAATACCATCGTAGAACAAGAAGTGAATATTGATAAGCAAACGGTTGTTATTGCCCAGGCCAATGTATCCTATGCCTTCAGCCTCAGTGAGGAAGATCTTAAGGCCCTAGCGACAGCTGATCAGCAATCAATGCCCACAGTTTGGGTGACTCCTCTGGATGCACGAGGCATAACCAGTTTGACCTTTAAACCGGCAAGAAATTTCGAGTCAAGAATAGCCGGTTATTTAAGAGGTCAAACAACCTTATTCGATGAACCGGCCGTCTTGGCGCCGGATGGGGCCATTGCCGGAGATTATGCGGCATGCGAAGAGCACCAAAGAGGAAAAGAATACAGACGCGCATTATGGCGCACCATTATGCGTGCCGCCAGTGTTCGTAATCGTGATGATGCTTATCCGGAACAACGGTATGAAAACAGCGTGCTGGCCATGAATAATCTTTTGATTAGAAGCAGGTATTGGGCGGTAGAGAAAATGGGTCGCCTCGGAGATATTACGATAGTGGCACCAACGGTATTAAGGCGGGGCGGCCAATTTGCGATGAGCTATCTTTACAGCAAACGCATTAAGACGTTTGAGTTGCTTGAAAATTGGTTGCAGCTATTCAACCGTATACGCGGAAGAAATTTCAACGTCACGTCCGTGGCGGCATAATCGGCATCAGCTTATCCGGCTTTGGCAAATTTACTTTTTCGGACATTGGTCCAACCGGACAAACCGGGAATTAAAAAAGATGCCCCACGCAACCCCGTTCCGGACACAGGTACCCGTTGGCAGAACACAAAGATCATAAAGTAAAGAGTAACCCGGTGCCAGCCATCGGATTTGTAAATAGAAACATCGAAAAGAGGATGATGAAATAGTATCATAGTATGCACTGTCACCTAATCTCTACTTTTTCGATGATCTGGGGCACTGTTTGAAATATACGAAAACGATTGCGGACCGGGAAGACGACCCCAAACCGATTGAAATTTATTATGACGAAATGGGAAAAGCCACATCAAAACAAGGCGCTCAACCGCCAGTCCTGCTGCAAAACGTCCTGAAATTGTATAAAATGCTCGATGAACAAAGATTAAGCTTTGGTAACTATTAGAAGGTGGGGCCTGACGCAAGTGGGCAGAGGGGACATGTCTGAAGAGAAACTTGATAACATGGTAGAAACCACATTAGTTCCAAGGGGTGAATGATGGCGGGAAGCCTTGATCCCAAATATGAGCAAACAGCCGGGCGCGTCGGCCGCCTATGCGAAGCGTTCCGGATCGATACCTTGGGACCGCAACTGCTTGCCATTGGCGAGAATTTAAAGGAAGGCGACACCATCACCGTGGCGGTGCTGGGAGGGTTCAAGGCGGGCAAAAGCTCATTCATCAATACCGTCCTGGGCCGCGACCTGATGCCCGTGGCGGTGCTGCCGGTCACCGCCGTCATTACCAGCGTCCGCTACGGATCTCAAGATCGCGCTGAGGTGATTTATTTGGAAGGCCGGACCGAATCCATAGGGTTGGGCCGAATCGCCGAGTTCATTGCCGAACAGCACAATCCCGACAATGAAAAGCGGGTGGCGCGGGTCAAGATTGAAACAGCCGCCTTGAGAAAAGTTGCGACGCTTCAATTCATCGATACGCCGGGCGTGGGCAGCGTATTCATCCACAACACCCTGGCTTCCAGGGAATGGCTGCCGCGCGCGGAAGCGGCCTTGTTGGCGGTGAGCGTTGATCACCCCCTCTCCGAAGAAGACCTTTTGCTTTTAAAAGAGCTCGAAAAGTACACCTCCGAGATTACGATCCTGGTCACGAAAGCGGACCTGGTGCTGCCCGGTGAGCTTCAGCAAGTCATCGACTTTATCCACAGTCAGACCCAACGGCGCCTGGGGAAAAATTTCCGCATTCTGCCGTTCTCCACCCGGCCAGGGTTTGAATGCGCGCGGCAAGCAGTCATGGATTACCTGGAGAAGTCGATTGCGGCTGAGTCTTCGCGGAAGGCCGGTGAAATCGTCCTGCACAAGCTCCGAACCTTGCTTGCCGGCCTGGAGGATTATCTCCGTCTGGCGTTGGCCGCCGCGACGGCGGCGGATGAATCCCGTCAGGCGCTGCAAGAGCAGTTAAAGCAGGAGCAAGGCTTTTCTTCAGCCATCCAAAACGAGATTCGCGTCATCGTGACCGATTTGAAAACCCGGCTGCGGATAGATGCCGGGCAGTGCTTCCAGAGGGCGTGTGGAGAAACGCTAAGCCGCCTGACAGACGACCTGAGGCCAAGGCTGCGGCAATGGAAAGGCAACCTGGACAAGACAAGCCGCGCCTTTCGCGAATGGGCTGAAGTCCGGGTTGGCGATCAGATGAGGCGGATTTCCGGCCGGGAAGGTCCAACGCTGGCAAAACGACATTTGGATGAAGCCCAAGCCAGTCTCTCCCGGATGGTTCGCGCCTTTCAAGACCGGTTGTCGCAGTCCATTGAGAAGGCGTTGGGCATGCGCTTTTCTGGCGCGCAGTTTGAAGCCGGGATTGAAACACCACGCCATCCGGATGTGCAAATCGGGAAAATCTTTGACACGTCCTGGGAAGTGATTTGGTTTTTAATTCCCATGGGACTGTTCCGTCCCTTGTTCAACCGTCATTTCCTGAACCTGCTGCCCTGGGAAACCGAAAAGAATCTCAGCCGGCTGGCGTCACAATGGTCCGAGACGATCTATCGATCCATCGATGATCTCTCCCGGCAGGCCGTGGAATTCATCCGAAATGAGATCGCCACGGTCGAAAACGTGCTGGCCAAGGCGGAAGATCGCAGGGATGAAATCGAAAAAGCATTGGCGGAAGTGAAGGCGTTGGCAAACGGTCTGGCCGGATAAGAGGGTTATAATGAAAACCGGAAAACCGGTGCCAGCCACCAATCTCGATGATGGCCCGCAATCAAGTGGGGTGTTGTTGCGCGGTGATAAAAAATTTTTGACTGCTCGACTTGCATTTGGTCAATTATTTTGGTATACATTAAACGCTACTTAAAACAACATTTCTCTATAATTCCTTTGTTGCAAAGGAATTATCCTCATGTCAATTGTAGCGGCTGTTTGCTGCAAGGATGCGCCTGAAAAACTCGAAAAAATCCGCCGGGGATAAATATAATAATGAAGCAGGCCGTAGTGCGTCCAAAGCAAAAGCGCCTGCCTATAAAAAAATTAAAAAAAATAAAAAAAAGATGAAAGGATTTTTGGACTATCCGGTCAAATAGATTAAGAGGTTGGGGAGCTTGGGGAGGGATAATCGTCGAAAAGGGAGGTGAGGATTGCGAAATTAATTGGTATGGCATGATTTATAGTTAGATGGAGATCAAACATTAAAAAAGGAGTGGAAAATCATATGAAGAATTTAGCTGGAAAAATAAGTCTCTTGGCCATTGCAGGCTTACTGGTCCTTAATTTAGGCGGTTGCAGTAAGAAAGACAATCCGACCGATCCGGTCGTTAATGTGGATGTTCAATTTGATGTAACTTCCGAAGCCGTTACTCCAGGCCAAGCCTATTTGCAGACCGCAGACATTCTTAGTTACACGGCTGCCGGCGTAGGGGCTGGATCCAGTACCTTTCACAGCAAAGCATTACCTTTCTCAGCCACGGCTTCCATGACCATCGGCGCTGCTGCTTCGCTTACCGTAACCTATAGTGATATTTTTAATATTGTTACCTACCCAGATGGTACTACTAAGGCTGGCAATACACGCGTGCACTTATCAATCAAAAAGAACGGCACCGTGGTGGCCTCAGATAGCTTTATACCCCAAAACAATGACACGGATGCTTCCCGTACTATTGATTGGACTGTTCAGTAAATTTTTAGCCAGACCATAATCCGGGCGGGACAGCCAGTGGGTTGTCCTGCCTCATTTTAAAAGGGGAAAACGATGAAGCACGCGATAATTACCATTTGCATGCTGGCCATGGCCGTGGGTGCCCAGGCAGCCAACTATGAAGTCAAAACTAATGTGCAGGGCATGGTCAATATCAACAACAATATCACCGGCGGCAATTATTCAGCCGGCGTGAATGTGGGCACCAACCCTCAAAATGCCGTGATCTACACCCTGGAAGTGCTGGCCCAACCCATTAAAAAAGGCCGGCCTTTTCTCAGACATATGGACCAGATTCACTATGCCCTGGCCGGGCTAAGCACCAATACGGCCATGGTCACTGATCAGCAATTGCCGTGGGTAAAAACGATTTCCGGCAATGGCATCGTCAGCGCCAATCTGGTGGTGGCTTATGACAAAACCATGGATGCCGTATCGCACGGCAGACAATTGAAAAGGCTGAAAAACACGAGAATTGTTCTGAAAATTTCCCGCGGCCGCAAATTATTGGGAAAAAAAGCCTTTGAACCTTCCGTAGAAAATCCCAGCGGCCAGATTACCCTGACCTTTGGGGCCAACAAGGCCATAAATGCCGTGGGTGTAGGCGCTACCGCCAGCATCGGTTCGGTGGAGATCGACAACAATGAGGTTCAGACTCAGGAACAGCCTCGGAAACAGGCACCACCACGGGAACATGCCCGTAAAAGACATCACCATCATCACCGCAATCATTCCCACGATTTTACTTATGAAGTCCTGGCCCGCCCCATTCATGAAGGCAGACCCTGTTTGCAGGAAGTGGAAAGATTGTCCTATCTTCTGTCCGGTGGGGGCGCTGACATGGATACATTGGATAATGTGAAACTGCCCTGGAGCAAAACCCTCCGGCATGACCCGGCCACGGTAGCCTCGGCCAGGCTGGCTACAGGATACGTTCTTAGTATTAAACCGAATTTTAACAAAAAGCACGCCCATTTGGCGAAAAACACCATGCTGCAACTCAACTTTTATCAAGGGGACGAGCTGCTGGCCTCCAAGGAATACCACCCCACCGCAGACAACGGCAACGATGAAATTAATTTTAAGTTTGAAGAAAACAAGTAAACAGAGCCGGAAAGTGGACAAGCTTTAACCGGATTTTGCACCTTGAAGTGGCAGGGGCTTGAAGTTTTGAGCCCCTACAGATGGTCTGTAAAGCGGCGGCAACGGAAATCATCGGGAATAGGGCTTTTAATTTAAAAAAAAAGGAATAAAAATCGAAATTCCCGGTCAAATAGAATAAAGGCTCAAGGAGGCTTGGATGTCCAGAATACTTACAATCATCATGGTGGCGGCAACGCTGATCGCCGGCGCCTTGGTGGCTTGGCAGTTGGCGGCCGGACGCCAAGCTTCGGCGGTTTTAATTAAAGGCCGGAATCAGGTCCGCCTGAGCCCTCAGGCTTTGGCGGACCTGGAAAGCCAGTCCGGTTTGCAAATGCCCGCTCCCACGGGCGGGGCGCCGGCGCAATTGGGTGCTCAAAGCAGCCTGGCAAAAACGCAGAAAACTTTGCGCCAGGTGCAGGCCGTTAATCACATGAATCAACGTCAACAGTAAAAGGGGATTCACAACAAATGATCAGAAAGACAGGACTAGTACTGGCAGCCGTGCTGCTGGTTAATTTAAATACCGCCGGAGCAGGTGTGCTCAGCCTGCAGCAAGCCCTGGGATCAGCAGGCGATCATTACCAGCCATTGCAGCTGGCCGAGGAAGAGGTGGGCGTGAGCAAGGCCAAAGCCGGGGAAGCCGGACGTGCCTTGTGGCCCAACCTCAGTGTGAAAGGGGAAGCCACCAAAGGGGCCGCTATTGTGGAGTTGGGAACCCCGGGCTTCAGGGAAGCCAGTTATGGCGTCCAACTCTCCCAAACCCTGTTCCAGGGCGGCAAGCTGTGGTCCACCTTCAAACAGGCCACGGTCAATGAAAAAATTGCCCGTGCCAAGGTAACCAAAGTCAAACAGGAAATGGGCCACCAGGTCAGGGAAGCCTATTGGAATTTGGCGCGCTTATACCTCAATGCCAATGATTACGATGATGCCATCAAGGACTGTACCCGCTATTTGCAAATGGCCCAAAAACTTTACCACGACGGCACCATCAATCAAAAATACTTGCTGGCCACCGAAGTCCAGAAAAACAACAGCTTTTATCAAAAACAAACAACCCAGGCGGAAATAGAAAAATTCCGGTGGAATCTGGCGGCAGCTATGGGGCTGGAAAAGCCGGAAGATTGGACGTTGCCTGAGCACCTGCCCTTTAAAAAAACAGATATCGACCTGAACCATTGTTTGGAACAGGCCACTCTGCATAACCCGGATTATCAAATTCAACAGCTCAGCCTCGAAGCCAGCGGCTTGGAAAATAACATCAAACAGAGCCAGGATTGGCCCAAATTGGAGCTGAGCGGGTTTTATGGCCGCAGCGGCGGGGCATATAACAGCGAGGATTTCGATCTTAAGGAAGATTATAACATCAGCCTCAAACTAACCCAGAATCTGGCCTGGAATTCACTGGCCCTCTCCGGTTTCAAACAAAAAACCAGCCCCAAACTGGGCCAGTCCACCAGAACGGAAGCTGATACGGCAACAGCCACTTTGGGGATTTTAGATGGTTACAAATCAGCGGCTGAAAAAAAGGAAGCCCAATGGCAGCTGCATCAAGCCCGATATAACCGGGAAAAAGCCCGCCAAACCATGGTCATGGACGTGAAAGAGGCATTTTACAACGTGCAAAAAGGCGAGGCCCAGGTGGCCAACGCGCAGTTGGAATCGGACTTGGCGGAAAAGGAACTGGCTATTCAGATGATTCATTTGCGTGATGAAAAAACAAGTATTGCCGATGTGGCGGAGGCGCGCAATAAAGTGGCAGCCGCCCACAGTACCTTGCGGGAGGCCCGGGTATTTTACCTGGTGGCGCTTTCGGCCTTGGACAAAGCAGTGGGGATCCAAGATTTTGCTGCTAAAGCTCGTTAGGGGACGAGACCCAAGGCCGGGGCGTCTACTGTGGCGCGGATCGGCAGGGTACAGGCATCCCAGCATACGCGGGACAAGTTGCCTGTACCCTACGGATACGCTTTTCAATGTCGCCGGCACCACGGAGGGCATTCGGCCAAAATAGCTTTTCGTAAAAAGATATCAATGCCAAAAGCGCATGCCCTGGAGACAAGGGATTGATTGGAAAATGGCCAAACAGAATCAAGGGAGAAAAAGCATGAAAGCACAATTAGAAAAGAAACGGATGATGATCATTGCTGCGGCCTGTGTGGCTGTATTACTGGGGCTGGGCCTGTTCTGGAAATGGCATCAGGCCGAAGAGACCAAACATTATCAAGAGCAGATGGCCCAGAAACAGAAAGACAGCGAGAAATATGTGCAGGTCTTTCAGGTCGGGCAGCAAACGTTCAAGGATGCGCTGACCGGCCTGATGGGCACCATCAAAAGCTCTTCCTTGGAACTCAAATCCAACCAGGAGGAAATTCTGGTGAGCTACCATGTCAAACCAGGGGCTTATGTTAAAAAAGGCCAGCTTATTGCGGAGCTGGATCATGTGCGCACCCATTCCAAATTGCGGCAGGCTGAAATTGCGGACAAGAGGAAAAAATCTCTTTTTGACGTGGGCGGGGCCTCGCGCACCGAACTGGAAGAAGCAGCGGAAACAGTCAACCTGGCCAGAAAGGATTACGAGGATACCTTTATCCGGGCGCCGAAAAACGGACGGCTTGGCGAAGTGCTGATTCAGGAAGGGGAATTGGTCAACCGGGCCCGGCCTATCGCCTATTTTGTCAGTGAAGAAGACTATTTTTATCTGGAAATCAGCGTGATTGAAAAACACCTGGACGACATCGTGGTCGGTCAAAAAGCGGAGATTGCAATTCCGGCTATCGGACAGGACACGGTTTCCGGCTATGTGCAAAGCGTGTCCCCCGAAATTACCACCACCAGCCGCATGGTGCCGGTGCGCATCAAAATTGATCCCAGCCTGAGCTCCAAACTGCGCCCCGGATTGTCGGCCTCCTGCAACATCATTACCTATGATCAGGCATCCACGGTTATTCCCAAAACCGCCTTGCTCCAGGGCGGCCATCAGGTGCTGGTGGTGGGCAGCGACCACAAGATCGAAGCCAGGGACGTTAAATTAGGCTATGCCTCCAGGGATTATGTGGCTGTGGTCAGCGGGCTTAAGGACAGCGACCTGGTGGTCTCCCGGCC
>CAYVTN010000078.1:0-9877 GCA_964454395.1 uncultured bacterium
TGTTTCCGCAACAGGAACTAATTGCTCAGGTCTCTTGCGTATCCAAATTGGTCCCAGGTGCGCTACTGCGCGCACATGTTCGCAATGACCTGAGTAGTTACCCAATCAGTTTAATATTACAATATTGTAACGCGAACTCTCTTTTTCTTTAAAAACAAGGATATTCTTTGACATTAAGAACTCGAGGTTATCTCAAATGCAGGAAAAAACACCTAAAAGCCTGAGAGTGCACATTGGGATTTTCGGAAAACGCAACGCCGGAAAATCCTCTCTGCTCAATGCCCTTACCCATCAGGACGTGGCCATTGTCGATGCTACGCCGGGCACCACCACCGATGTGGTTTCCCAACCCATGGAATTTAAGCCGATCGGCCCCGTGATTTTTTTGGATACAGCCGGTCTCGATGACGAAGGCACGCTCGGTCTAAAACGGGTGGGCAAAACCATGGCTGCCTTGGACCGCACCGACTTGGCCCTGGTGGTATGCGAAGGTGCTTGGAGCCGGGAATTAAACCCGCTCATGGCGGAACTTAAAAACCGCGCCATTCCCGGTATCATCGTGTTCACCAAGTGCGATCTTTATGCGGACTTGCAGATCCCCAGGCAGGACTTGAACATGTGGACACCACATGTGGTCAAGGTATCTTCCAAAACGCAGTCGGGCATGGATGCCTTGCGCCAAGCCGTGGTGGCCGCGGTACCAAAACCCTTTTTTGAAAACCCGCCCATTCTTTCCGATTTGATCGGACCCGGTGATTTGGTGGTGATGGTGGTCCCCATTGATTTGGAAGCGCCCAAAGGCAGGCTGATCATGCCCCAGGTGCAAACGCTTCGGGAAATTCTGGATTGCGATGCCAAGGCCCTGGTGGTCAAGGAAAGGGAATTAAGCGACGGATTGGCCAATCTCAAGCAGCCGCCACGCCTGGTGATTACCGACTCCCAGGCTATTTTGAAAGTTGCAGCCGATGTCCCTGAATCCATTCCGCTCACCGGATTTTCAGTGCTCTTCGCCCGTTGGAAAGGGGACTTGGAAACTTTTGTCCAGGGCTTAAAACGTGTCGATGAACTCCGTCCCGGCGACCGTATCCTCTTATTGGAATCCTGCGCCCATCATCCCATTGAAGATGATATTGGCCGCGTTAAAATTCCCCGTTGGCTGAGACAATACACGGGTGCTGATCTTGGCTTCGACCACTTTGCCGGCCATGACCTGCCTGCTGATTTGTCGGGTTACCGTTTGATTATCCACTGCGGGGCCTGTATGGGCAACCGTCAGGAAATGCTCAGCCGTATTCTCAAAGCCAGGGCCGCCGGCGTGCCCATTACCAATTACGGCCTGGTCATTGCCAAATCGCTGGGCGTGATCCATCGAATGCTTTCGCCTTTTCCGCACCTGCAGGATTTGGCAGAATAACCTATCTTTTGAAAAAGGGCCATGGTAAAATTTTTTACCATGAATACTTTTATATTCCGTACATCCAAAGTGGGCTGGTTCATCGTTTCAGCGGTCATCCTTGGCATGTTGTTTAGTCTTGCCGTGGACACATTAACCCGCCATGCCCTCCACAACCAGGCGCTGGCGGCCGTGGCCACGGTTGTTTCCGGGCTGACCCTTTTCTGGCTGCTTTCCCGTTTTTTTAAAGATCACACAGTGCCTGTAACCGACCTGCTGACCCGCGGGTCTGCCGCCTCCCGCAACGCCTGGCCTGAGCGCAGCCAAGACCTTGTGCTCACCACGGTTGCCGATCTTCTGGATGTGCATCACATGATGGAGGAACGCCGTGCCCGGGAACAGGCGCGCCAGCAGGCGATGGACTCCTCCCTGGTCTGTATACAGGAATTTATAAACACCTATCATCGTCAGGAAAAGTCGCTGATGAGCCGCTTCAGCCATATCAACGAAGGCGCCAAGGATGCGGTAAAGCACCTGAGCGAGATCAGCCGTATCAACAACCATCTGGTCAGTGCGCTCTCTCTGATTGCGGAATCCACCAAGGTGATGGCCACCAATGCCAACAACACGGCTCAAACCGCCAGTGAAGGCATCAAGAGCGTCGGCCGCGAGATTCAGGCCATGAGTGATCTTCGCGCCACCGTGGGCAATTCCGCCTCCGCCATTCATGAGCTGAGCAATTTGTCCCACCATATCACCCATTTCGTCAATACCATTTCAACCATCAGCAAACGCACTGAACTGCTGGCCCTCAACGCCGGTATTGAAGCCGCCCGAGCCGGGGATTTTGGCCGCGGCTTTTCCGTGGTGGCCGGTGAGATCCGCACCCTTTCGGAAAATTCCAAAGCTGCCGCCAATGAGATCGTTCAGGTCATCACGGAAATGAACGCCAAAACCACTCAAGTGGTGGAGATCCTGAAGAACAACAACAAACTGGAAGAAAATATCAAAGTGGTATACACCGCAGGGGATACCTTTATGAATATTGTGCGGGAAGTCAACAGCCTGAAAAAGGCGGTGGTTCAGGTTTCGGAAATCACACGCGAGACTTCGGAACAAACCAAACTGATGCTGTCCATGCTCGACCAACTGGGAGAAAAAATAATTGTTGAACAAATCGACAGCGATGACTATCATCTTCATGGTGACAGCGTTGATATCCATGGCATTGTCACGGCATGTGAAACCATCAAGGAAAATCTGGGTTAGCCCGCAATGGCAGGCCTGGCTATATGGACAACAGGGGAGGGAAGCGGATGCCAGACATTGAAACCTTTATCAAAAAAACCGGACCAGGTGAAAGTATCAACATTATCCACGTGCGGGGTGTTATCGACACCAATACGTCCCAACATCTCAACAAGGTTTTGAGCGCCCTGCTGAGCGCCGAGAATTACAAAATCGTGGTGGACTTGGAAAATGTCAATTATATCAGCAGTGCCGGTTGGGGGATTTTTATCGGCGAAATCCGCACTATTCAATCACATCATGGTGATCTCAAACTGGCTGCTTTGTCGCCGGAAGTGGAAGAGGTCTATCAACTTCTGGAATTTTACAACATCCTCAAAGCTTACGATTCCGTGGATCAGGCTGTCACGGATTTCTAGCCGGACCACTGATGGGATCATTGCACCTGCAGCGGCTGACCGTGGGTTGGCTGGAAACCAATTGTTATATCATCTTTGATCGCCGGACCTTGGATGCCGCGGTGATCGACCCCGGGATCAATGATCCCGCCATTGCCGACTTCATCCGGACTCATCATCTTCAGGTCATGAGCATCATTAATACCCATGGCCACGCTGATCATATTGCCGGCAATACCGACCTGAACCGGGCTTTTCATTGCCCGGTGTGGATCCACGAAGCCGATCAGGAGGCATTGGTCGACCCTCGTTTAAATTTGTCCGCCTCTTTCGGGATACCGGTGGTGTCAATACCCGCTGCCAGAGGCCTGGTGGACGGGGAAACCATTAACCTGGGCGGGAACACCTTGCAGGTCCTGCATACGCCCGGTCATTCACCGGGCTCCATTTGCTTGTTAAGCGCTCACTGGCTGATCAGCGGAGACACGTTGTTTTACCAATCCGTAGGGCGCACCGATTTGCCCGGCGGGGATAGTACGCTTTTGAAGGAAAGTCTGGTTCGCAAAATTCTGCCATTGCATGGCGACCTGAAAGTTTATCCGGGCCATGGTCCGGCCACGGTTTTGGAAAAGGAACGTCAGCTCAACCCGTACCTTAACGTTCACATTTTTGACTAAGCCGGTAAAACCGGAATAATAAATGATTCACCACCAAGACACCAAGGTCTCAAAGAAAGACAATGAAAAAATATGAAAAGGGTCTGCTTTGTGTTCCTTTGTGACCTTGGTGCTTTGGTGGTGGATTTTTTGCTGTTTTATATGTGTGAGAGCTCAAAAGTTCATGCCCTTACACATGAACTTCATCTACGCGATACGCGTGTATCCAAATGCCAGATTCCCAGGAGGATGGTCATGCCGCTTAAATCGTTGCTTGTAATCATGATGTTCGTGTGTCTGCTCACACCCGTGTCCAAAACACTATGGGCGCAAGATGATTCCCAAGACGCCAACTGGAACGGAAACGACAATTACCCTTTCGAACAAAATCTTGACCATTTACGCGTATTTCAGGAAGGCGCTATATTCATGTTAAAACGCTACGCGATCCTGGAAGCTGAGGTGCGGGCTCTGGAAAAAGGCCGCCGGGAAAACCAGGCCTTTGCCATTGGGGCAGGCTCCCTGGTGCCGGGCGCGGGCCAGATCATTAACCAGGATTATGTCACCGGAGGCTTAATGTTATTCACCACCACCCTTTCGTGGACGACGGTGCAGCAACTGGCCTTTACCAAAAAGAAGCAGCAACAACATTTGGATCTCTTGCCCTATTATTATATTTCCCTGGCCGTGAAAAACGGCATCATGACTTATGCCATGCTGCATGCCGCCAACCAGCATTACCGGATGCACCGGGATAAGACCGCGGCCATGTGGACAGGCATGAGTTCCATGCTGCCCGGCGTAGGACAGGCCATCAATGGGGCCTGGTGGGAAGCAGGCGCTTTTTTGGCCACCTGGTCCCTGGCTTCTTTGGTGAATGCCGCCCTGGAAGAAAAAATATTTATCAACAGCGATGACAGTTACCTGGTCCAGGATAAACCATCCGGTGATTGGTCCCTGGCCTTTCTTCCGGGCGGCGCCTTGCTGGGGTATACGCACCGATGGTAAGCGTTCTGCACCAGCAAGATACTCTATAATAACTCAACACAGACCCTTTTCATATTTTTTCATTGTCTTTCTTGGTGCCTTGGTGGTGGATCATTTATTATTCCGGTTTTACCGGCTTATATGCTTATATAACAGAGGTCTGCGATGTCACATATTCAAATTTTACCGGAAAATCTTTCCAATTTAATTGCTGCGGGAGAAGTGGTGGAACGCCCGGCTTCCGTGGTCAAGGAATTGATGGAAAACGCCATTGATGCCGGCGCCACCCAAATTGAGGTTGAGATTCAGGACGCCGGTCGGCATCTGATTAAAATCACGGACAACGGCCAGGGCATGAGCGGAGATGATGCCCGGCTGGCCTTTGTGCGCCATGCCACCAGCAAGGTGCGGCAAAAAGAAGATCTTCATCATATCACAACCATGGGCTTCCGCGGCGAAGCCCTGCCGTCCATCGCCTCGGTTTCCAAAATAACCTTGTCCACCTGTCTTCAGGACAGCACCCTGGGCCTGGAACTTTACTTGGAAGGCGGCCGTGAAGTCTCTTCCAAGGAGGTCGGTCGCGTATCGGGCAGCGCCATTACGGTCCGTGATCTTTTTTTTAATACGCCGGCCCGGAAAAAATTCCTTAAGACACCTGCCACGGAACAGGGGCACATCACCCAATTGGTGGAACACCTGGCCACAGCCCATTTGAACATCGGCTTTTTATACAAAGTGGACCAGCGGGTGGTATTGCAATGCGCGCCCACCACTGATTTGCATCAGCGCCTGGCTGCCCTATATCATAAAGCCCTGCCCGAGCCATTATACCAAGTGGAACAAGAAGCCGGCGGGGTATGGGTGCACGGTTTGGTGGCAGGACCACAGGTGGTCCGTCCCACCCGGCAGAGCATCACCCTTTTTGTGAACAAGCGACCCATTGAGCACAGAAGCCTGACCCATGCCGTGGCTCAGGCCTACCGCACCCTGATCCCGGAAGGAAAATTTCCCACTGCTTTTCTTTTGATCACCATGCCGCCCGACTTGGTGGATGTCAATGTGCATCCCGCCAAAAGGGAAGTCAAATTCCAGGATGAACCGGCCATGTATCAGGTCGTGCATCGGGCGGTCAAGTCGGCCTTGGAACAGCTTCGGCCGACTGCAGCCGCCGTGCCGCCTCAGACGCCGCCTGAGCCTACCGGGTACTACCAAAAGCAACCATTAAAGCTCAACTGGTCGGACACCAGGGTTAAGGAGTCGATTGGTACCTATTACCGCCAGAGTGTCCCAAAATCATCTCTGCCACCGCTGTCGAAAAGAGTGGTGAATCGTGAGCCTGCCACCACCCAGACGGCACCAGCCGGCCAGGATCGACCCCTGAGCCCCGGCTTCCGCATCCTGGGCCAAGTAGGGAGCATGTTTATTGCCGGGGAAGACGATGAAGGCTTTTTCCTGGTCGATCAGCATGCTGCCCATGAACGCCTAATCTACGAAAAACTCAAACAAAGCGGCCCTGAAATTCATGACCGCCAACCTTTGCTTTTACCGATAACCTTTGAAACCGCGGCTTCCGAGCAACCGCGCCTCATGGCTTTACTGGACTATTTTGATCATCTGGGCCTTGAACTTTCTTTTCTGGGAGGAAACACCTTTACCATTCAAACCCAACCGGCCATTCTTGAAAACCCTGATTTAAAAGGGCTTATCCAAGAAATCCTCGATGACAGTGCCGCTGTCGGCGCCTTGCCCGACCAGGCGGACCTGGAGGACAAAATCCTGATCAGCATGGCCTGTCATAGCGCCATCAAAGCCGGGGAGCGTCTTCCCCTGGAAACCATGACCAAACTGATCCGGGACGTCAAAGCTCTGCCACATCTGCCAACCTGTCCCCATGGTCGGCCGACCATATTTCGCCTCAGTTGGAGTGCGTTGGAAAAATATTTCAAACGTGATTATCGCTGATGACCGCACTTTTGTCCCGTCCGCCGGTGATTGTTATCGCCGGCCCGACCGCCTCCGGTAAAAGCGCATTTGCAGTTGACTTGGCCCTGCGCTTGAACGGAGAAATTATTTCCGCTGATTCGCGCCAGATTTATAAGGACATCAATCTGGGCACAGGCAAACCGCCTGATGACCTGCTGCGCCGGGTGCCTCATCATATGATCTCCATCCTGCCGGTCAGCCAAAGTCTGAGCGCCGACCAGTATGCCGCCCAAGCATACGTCCTTGTTCAATCCTTGCAACAGAAGGGTAAAGCCTGCCTGGTGGTGGGCGGCAGCGGTCTTTGGATTCAAGCCCTGATTGATGGCTTGGCGCCTTTGCCGCCCAAGGACGACCACTTCCGTGCCCAAAAAAGGGCCTGGAGTCATACCCACGGTGGACCTGCCTCCCTTTACCAGGAACTGCTGGGTATTGATTCTGCCTCAGCTGCGACCATCAATCCCCATGATGAACTGCGTTTAATCCGCGCCCTTGAAATCCACCATTTAACCGGTGAACTACCCTCCAGCTTAAAAATGCAGCCGTCCAGCCGGCCTGCCCTGGAAGCGATTTGGCTGGGACTGGACCGCTCCCGGGAGGATCTTTATGCCCGCGGTGAGGCCAATGTGGACCATTGGCTGGCCCGCGGCTGGGTCAGGGAAGTGGAACACCTGACGGCCACGATCCCCCAAGCCCTGGAGCAACCGGGGTGCAAGGCCATTGGCATTAAGCCCATTGTGGATTACCTGAATCAGCAGTGTTCCTACGACGAATGTGTCCGGCTAATCAAACGCGACACCCGGCGGTACATTAAACGGCAGCTCACTTGGTTTCGAAAAAATCAACGCTTCCTTTGGATCAGGCCCCGCGATCTCACCTTGGCCTGCGACCATATCCAGCGTTGTCTGGCCAATTCGTCCAAAGAAGATGCATGAACCCATGTCTTTCCCGAAAAAGCCTTGCATTTTGGGGCTTGTTTTTAAATGCAAATTATGGTATTTCATTAAAAACATTAACTGCAATTAAAGGAGCGTCTCACCCCATGATGGAAAAAAAGAAAGTATATCAGTGCAGGCATTGCGGCAATTTAATTGAGTCCCTGTGGAATGGAAAGGTGGACGTGGTTTGCTGTGGTGAACCAATGCAAGCCTTAACCCCCAACAGTGCGGATGCCGCCCGGGAAAAGCATGTCCCCGTCATCGTGCGCAACGGCGATCAGGTGACGGTTAAAGTCGGAGCCACACCTCATCCCATGACGCCGGACCACTACATTCTTTTTGTGGAATTGCTTCAAGGCCAGAAGGTGCTGCGTCATGATTTTGTGGAAGGAGATCAGGTTGCAGAAACCACTTTTTGCCTGCCTGATGACGGATCGGCTTTAATCGCCCGGGCTTATTGCAATTTGCATGGATTCTGGACATCTCAAGCAGAAAACTAAGCAGACAACACCCAAGGCGGAGGCAAGATGACCATATCTGATTTTACGGCACGATTGGATAGTCTGGGTCCCTATGATTTACGGGAAGCCGACAGCCAGCATGCTGATTTGGTGATTGAAAATGAGTATTTGGACGCCTGGACCAGCATGCTGAAGGACCAGTTTGGCGCGCCCCTGAAAAAACCGGGGGAAGCACCGAAATTTGATGTAAAAAAACTGACCCGGACCTATGGTGGCATTCAGAAGGACCAAACCCTCTATGTCAAGTCCTTTGAAACGCACCATCTCATGGTAATGCTTTGGCCATGGCAAAACCACCGCCACACCACGATCAAAATTTTTCTCATCACTTTGGAAGAAATGGAAAAAATTCAAAAACCGGGATTTTTTTCCACTTCAAATTAGCCGCTGCCAACATTATTGGGGGATGGGGCATAGAGGAGGAAGCCATGAAGAACAATCATCAGTTTGGCGGTTTTCCGAAAGAAGGGCTCCATTTCTTAAATGATCTCAAATACAACAACCATCCGCAATGGTTTCATGCCCATAAAGCCGATTATACGGACTACCTGCTCAAGCCGGCACAGCAGTTTGTGGAAGCTTTTGGCCAGCTTTTGAGAAAAAATATCTCCCGTAAAATTGTGGCCGATGCCCGCCCCACTGGAGGCTCCATTTTCCGGATTTACCGCGATATTCGTTTTTCCAAGGATAAAACGCCTTATAAGACCCATGTGGGGATTTTGTTTTGGGAAGACCGGCAGGGTAAAAAACTGAATTCTCCGGGCATTTATTTTCATCTGGAGGATCAGGGGGCGCAGCTCCATGTGGGCCAATTTGAATTTCCCAAAACCAGGCTCGATCATTACCGCAAAATGGTGGCTCATCCCAAATGGGGACCAGCTTTGGAAAAAATCATTAGTGAACTGACCAACAACAATAAATACATTATCAATGGTGAACACTTTAAGAATGTGCCCCGCGATTATCCCCCGGACCACCCCCGCGCCGCATTATTGAAATACAACGGCCTTTATGCCAGTTCACCCTGGCTGTCGTCGGTGATTCTCACCCAATCCAAACTCCCTGAAGTCTGTTTGTCCCACTGCCTGCATATGGCGCCTTTGTTTGAATGGCTGATGAAAGTTAAGATTTAAGGAATGATGATTATACGGCGGGGTCTTCGTTGAGCACGGCCTGAATATGGGCGCTTAAAGCGGCAATGGCTTCCGGGGCTATACCGGAAGGTTCGCTCATGGGCAGGGCCGTTCCGTTTTCCTGACGTTGCGCGCGCAGCCGGTACACTTCATCCGCCAGATTGATGGCTGCCAAAATGCTGATTTTCAGGGGCTGGGACAGATTGGATCGGTGCCCAATTTCATTCATTTTTTCATTGACATAAGCCGCCAGTTTTTGGATATAGGCTTCGCCCGCTTCTCCGCGGATGGTATACTCGCTTCCAAAAATAGTCACCTTGACGGCTTTAGCGTCATTTTTTGTCATTAGCCTGCTCCAATATCCGCTTTTCCGCCAACTGCAATTCTTCCAGAACTTTCACCACGACGGTTTTGATTTTTTTCCGGTCTTTTTTCAGCCGTTCCAATTCCCGGTCCTTGGCCTGTAATTCCAGCCGGGAAGGCGTATCATCCCCCCGGTGCAGACGCTCCAGTTCCGCTGCCTTGGTGCGCCAATGATTAACTTCGAGCCGCGATTGCTTCAAGGCTTTGATCAGCATGTCCACACGTTTTACCAACAGCGTCCATTCTTCGGTTGACACTGC
>CAYVTN010000079.1:0-9875 GCA_964454395.1 uncultured bacterium
TGGGACGGCGCCAGTTGTTCCTGCTGCTCTTTGGAACCGAGCATGAGCATAAACATCGCCAGGACGATCCAGTAAAAACTGTCAATAGCCACCACGCCGAAAGAAAAAATGTTTTGCACTGAATAGGCGGTCCAGGTGCCCAGCAGGCCTGTCGCCAGGAGCCGGTCGCGCCAGTTGTCCCGGCTGCGCTGGTAAGCTTTTCTCCATTGCAACAAAATGATCACGGTCAGCCAGGTGACGATCAAAAATCCCACCACGCCCTGACAGGAGAGAACCTGCAGGATTTCATTGTGGGCCGTGCGGGAGGAAACATTGGCGCCGTCATAGTGGGCGAACTCAGGGGTGGCATAACGGGGAAAGACGGTTTTGAAAGTGTCCAGACCGGTGCCCAGGACGGGATGATCTTTAAAATCCTGCAGCGCCGGTTTCCAGATGTAGAGTCTGGATCGGGTAATGGCATGGTGAAAGTGAAGGATGGTATCGGCCATGCGGGCCATGTGGTCGCGGCCAAAGGTGGCGGAGATGGTTACCACCAGCAGCAGGACCATGCCGATAAGCCCCACCCAGGCCCGGTACTGCTTGAGCATGCCTTGCATCAGTGTCTTTAACGCCACGCCTTCCTGCGCCGCTTTGGTCTTAATATTTTGGTAAAGCTTCCACAAGCCAAAGCCTGCCAAAACCAGCATGGCGGCCACCAGCCCCAGCAACCCGCCACGGCTGTCCGTGCCCAGCAAGGCCCAGAACATGGCCACAAAGGAAAAAAACAGCAGCCCTTTTTTAAATTTGGAATTGGTTTCCAGGAAAAAAATAACCACCAAGGGCATGACCATGGAAAGGTAAGCTGCCAGAAAATTGGGATTGCCTAAAGTGGAAAAATAGCGGCCCGGGGCAATGCTGTTGGGATTCCAGCGGATAAAGTCGATTCCAAAGAATTGGGCAATGCCATAAAGCGTGATGATCAATCCGGCCAGCAGAATGGAAAAAAGCAGGCGGTTGATGTGTTGTCTGGTGTGGATGAAATTGGTGGCAATGAAAAAAAGAACCGTGTAATTTAGAACAGTAATCAGGCCGCGGAAATTTTCATATTCCCCCATGAGGGATACATAACCGGAAACGGAAAAAATGGTGGTCAGAATTTGGAGACCGCTCCAGACCAAAACAGGGATGTCCAAAGGGGTATGGCGGAAACTGATTCGGCCGGCGGCAACAATGCGTATTCCCCACAAGCCCAGCATCACACCGGTCAAGGCACGCAACACCGTCAGTTTGGGCAGTTCGAATTGGTCACGGGTGTAAATAATGAACACCACCGGGATTAAGAGCATGGTTAAATAAAGCATAAATGCAACGGCTTTATCGCAAAAGCGGATAATGCCTGATGAATCGTTGGTCTGGGCGGTTATGCGGGCCACGTTTTCCTCCTTGGGGGCCAATCCAGTGGCATGCTTGGGAAATTAATGCAGATGGTATCATAGGCAAGCCGGCTTGGGCTGTCAACTGCAATCACTTTCCAAGCAAGTCCATAACGCCCTTTTGGCAACGTGGCCAAAACGGCGTTTACCGGTCAACTTTCTTTTCGCCTTCCCACGGCACTATTGGCCCGGTCTGATGCTTTGCAGGGGATTGCCAGGATAGTTGATAATATGCTACCATGACCCCTTGCCAAAAGGAAAAGTTTCGAGATTTAGTAACTTAGAGTTGAATTTCATCCCGAAATGGCAACAAAATCTCCCGCAAAGGCGCCAAAGTCGCAAAGGAAAGCGATATTCTGCTGAAAGGGAATTGTTTGCGAAAAAAAATGCACCTGGGCGCCTTTGCGGCGAAGAATTTTTTCCGGCATGTCCGGGTTAGGGGAAAAATCATGGGCCAAGTCAAAGCCACCCGTTTTCTGGATGTAAAGGAATATCTGGCCCAGGAATACGGTCAGGCGGGATTGGAAAAGCTTTTTAAAGCCTTAACACCGGAGGACCAGGTTATTTTCAGCAAACCCATTACGGCTGTCGCTTGGATTGATTACAGCGCTTATATGCGGTATGTGCTCAAAGCGGACAAAGTCCTGGGCAGGGGAGATGGGCAACTCGTTACAGAAACAGCCAGGTATGCCTGCCAGAAACAGTTCAAAGGCATTTATAAATTTTTCATTTCCTTTACCACGCCGGAGTTTGTGCTCAAACGGGTCAGTCAGGTGTGGCGCCAGTTTCACAGCCAAGGCACCCTAACGCTGGATAAAATAGGTCACGGGATGGGGGTGCTGAAATTGGTGGATTTTCCGGATATTCCCCTTTACCATGATTTATCCCATACTCCTTACATGGCCGAGATTTTGAGGCTGTCATCCGCCAAAAACGTCAGGGGCCTTCATCCCAAATGCATTGCCCGCGGGGACGAGTGCTGTCTTTTCCGTTTCACCTGGGAAATTTAAAAGCTCAAGTCAATCCTTGATGTTGCCAGTAACGCTTGTCCAGGGCCCGGTATTGAATGGCTTCGCTTACATGGCGGGCGGCGATGGCCTCGCTGGCTTCCAAATCGGCAATGGTGCGGGCCACCTTGAGCACCCGGTGATAGGCCCGTGCGCTCAGGCCCAGGCGGTCAATAGCCGCCTTCATGACCGCCTGGCCGGAATCGCCCAGGCGGCAATACTGCCGGACCAAGCGGGCGCTGAGATGGGCATTGACCATGGTGGGATCATGGCGGGCGTAGCGTTTCGCCTGAAAGGCCCGGCCGTCAGCCACCCGCCGGCGAATAACGGCCGAAGGCTCGCTTTCCTCCTGCCCCGTTAATTCCGGATACTTTACGGAAGGCACCTCCAAGTGAATGTCAAAACGGTCCAGTAAAGGGCCAGAAATTTTGCCAAGATATTTATGGATTTGATGGGGCATGCAGGTGCAGTTCTTGGTAGGATCGGCAAAATAGCCGCAGGGGCAGGGATTCATGGCAGCCAGCAGCATAAACCGGCAGGGATAGGTGACTGCTGCGGCCGTACGGGCAATGGAAACCCGGCCGTCTTCCAGGGGCTGGCGCAGCACCTCCAATGCATGTTTTGAAAATTCAGGCAATTCATCCAAAAACAACACGCCATGATGGGCCAGGGACACCTCACCTGGTTTGGGGTAGGTACCGCCGCCAATCAAAGCCACATTGCTGACCGTGTGGTGAGGCGCCCGGAAAGGCCGGGTGGTCACCAGGGAACAATTGGGCGGCAATTGGCTGCTGACGCTGTAAACGGCCGTGGTCTCCAGAGCTTCAGCCAGGGTGAGCTCAGGTAAAATGGTGGGCATGCGGTTGGCCAGCATGCTTTTGCCGCTGCCCGGAGGCCCGATCATGAGCAGATTGTGCCCGCCGGCAGCCGCCACTTCCAGGGCGCGCTTGGCATGGCCTTGGCCGCGCACATCGGCAAAATCCACTTGATGGGCGGACTGCTTCCGGAAAAGCTGCTGAACATCCACTTCATGAGGAGCAAGCGTTGTCTTTTGATTAAGAAAGTCTATTGCCCGCAACAGATGATCAACCGCAAAAACCTCTACGCCGGACACCACTGCTGCTTCCCGGGCATTGGCTTGAGGCACCATTAATTTGGTGAAGCCATGGGTCCGGGCGGCATGGGTCAGCGCCAGGGTGCCTTGGACCGGACAAACGTTGCCATCCAGGGAAAGTTCTCCAAAGATGATAAACTCATTGAGCAACCGGGGGTTCAGTCGCCCGCTGGCGGCCAGAATGGCCAGGGCAATGGGCAGATCAAATGCCGGGCCTTCCTTTTTTAAATGGGCGGGCGCCAGGTTGATGGTGATTTTTTTAATAGGCAGGGTGAGTTCAATGTTTTTAAAGGCTGAAATCACACGGTCCCGGCTTTCCTTGACGGCCGTATCAGGCAAGCCCACGATATTAAAACTGGGCATTCCCCGGCTGACATCGGCTTCGGCTGCCACCAAACGCGATGAAATTCCCCATACGGCACTGCTAAAAACTTTGGCAAACATGGTTGGCCTCCTTGAAAATACTTGGTATTGGGAGTGTTTCGCAGTTTTCCCGAGATTCCGGGCCGGAAGCACACCGGCATTAAGCCAGGGCCAGGCAGAATACGAAAACACTATTGAATGGACAGTAGAAATGAACTTTTCTTTCAAAAAAAATAAAAAAAGATGACAAAAGATCCTTGAAATCATAAAATTATATAATTAGACTTAAATTAGATTCTGTATTTCCAACATCTACGTTTTTTCGCAGCTGAAGGCGTCCCGGCCATGACAATATCTCCACCCGGTCGGGGTAGATAATTTTTAAAAGATTCATAATAAAGATTTTTGAGATAGATTTTTTATTCCGGCGTCGCCGGCTTAGTGATAAGATGGAAAGCATACCAATGTTTTCGGCAAGGTGCAGTTGCTGTCAGGAGTAGAGGGATGAGCAAAAAAACTGTCATGATTGTTGAAGATGAACCGGATATTATCATGCTTCTCAAGAGGAGTTTAAACAGTAAACCTTTTACCATTCTGGAAGCCGGTTCAGGAACAGAGGCTCTTGATATCCTCAAAACCAAAAATGCCGATCTGATTCTCCTGGACATCATGATGCCTGATATGGATGGCTTTGAAGTATGCCGCCTGGTCAAAGCTGATGCCAGAACCAAGGCCATACCTGTGATTTTCCTGTCCGTGAGAAACAGTGAAGAGGATATGAACCGCGGTAAGAAAGCCGGCGCTATTGGGTATTTTACCAAGCCCTTTGACCCTTTCCGCCTGGCCGATACCATTGATCATTTGTTGGCCGATTGATCTTGATAAAAGGTCATTTATTTACTTTACAATACGCTTTTTTTCGTGATAATGCTTACTGTTCCCGGCAAGGGCCGAAAAGCAACAAGACTTTTTAGTGATGCCGTGCGCCTGCATACGATACGCCCCTGTCCGGCAAATGGTTAAAAAATCACCACCAGGTCACAAAGACGAACCTATCCCTTTTTTTGTCTTTCTTAGTATCTTGGTGGTGAATCATTATTAATTCCGGCTTTGCCGGTATAGGATTACTATGGGTAAAGTTATTGCAGTTGTTAACCAAAAAGGTGGAGTGGGTAAGACTACTACTTCCATCAATTTGGCAGCCAGTCTGGGAACGTTGGGAAAAAAAGTGCTGCTGATTGATACGGATCCCCAGGGCAACACCACGGTTGGCCTTGGGTATGACAAGGAAAAACTGGAACACAGCGTTTACGATATTTTAATTGGCCGCAGCCAGCCCGAAGACGTTATTATTTCTACGGAAGTCAAGTCACTTGATCTTATACCTGCCAACATTCACTTATCAGGCGCGGAAATCGAGTTGGTTAATACCATTGCCCGGGAGACCAAACTAAGACAGGCCCTGATACCGGTCAAAGACCGCTATGATTACATTCTTATCGATTGTCCGCCGTCGTTGGGTCTTTTAACCATTAATACCCTGACCGCAGCCGAGACGGTGTTGATTCCCATCCAATGTGAATTTTATGCCCTTGACGGGGTAGGGCAGTTGCTGCGCACCATTATTTTGGTCAAAAACGGGCTCAATCCCAACTTGCATATTGAAGGCGTACTTTTAACCATGTGTGATCTGCGCACCAATTTATCGGTTCAGGTTATGCAGGAGATAAAAAAACGTTTTCAAAACAAGGTTTATGATACGGTTATTCCCCGCAATGTGAAACTGTCGGAAGCGCCCAGTTTTGGAAAGCCGATTTCAGAATATGATCAACACTGTATTGGCGCTGTGGCTTACAAAAAATTGGCGGAAGAATTAATTGCCCGCCATTACCCAACAGGGCAAATGTCTGAGGGAAATGTCATGAGCAGTGAGTCGTCCCTGTCCACTCCGTCGAGCGCTATGTCCTAATCCGACGGAACGGGATAAGAGTCTGTATGTCTGGATTATCTACGCAAAAACGTAGATAATCCAGACATGGGCTCTAAACCGGCAGAGCCGGAATAAGGCATCAAGGGCGCCAAGAAAGACACTGAAAGAACATGAAAAGGGCCTGCTTGGTGCCGGGGTGGGGAATTGGTTTTGCTGTTTTATTCTTATAAGACAGGGGCTGAAAATTTTAAGCCCAAAAAAGAAAAATTGTCCTATCAGTTGATAAGGTATAAACGACACTACCATAATCTTTACCTGAACAGGTAGAGCAGAACCAGGATTTTTAATGAAATGAGGTGTACCCATGAGCCGTCAAGCCCTTGGCCGAGGTTTGGAATCCCTGATTCCACTGCAAGGAGATCCCGATCAGTCGGTGCCCCATCCCGATACAGCGTCCACCGTTGGCATTGACCGGATCGTGCCCAATCCTTTCCAGCCGCGGCAGGACTTTGATCCTCAGGAATTGGAGGAATTGGCCTCGTCAGTTCTGGAAAAAGGCATTATCCAGCCTATTCTGGTGCGTCCCAAATCGGACGGACAATTTGAAGTGGTGGCAGGTGAGCGGCGCTGGCGGGCAGCCAAACTTGCCGGTCTGGCCCAAGTGCCGGTAGTGATTCGAACCATGGAAGACGCCGAGTCCCTGGAAATCGCCATTATTGAAAATGTGCAGCGTTCCGATCTGAATCCCGTGGAAGAAGCACTGGCCTATCAGCAATTGATCAGCGAGTTCAGTTTAACCCAGGAGGACGTGGCCCAAAAAGTGGGGAAAAACCGCTCTTCCGTATCCAATACCCTGCGGCTCCTGAAATTGCCTCAAGGTGTTTTAAATAAAGTGCGTGATGGCCGCCTGTCCGAAGGTCATGCCCGGGCCTTGCTCAGTATTGAGGATATTGATGTGATGGAAAGGCTGGCTGATAAAATCCTGCGTGACAACTTGTCGGTGCGGGAAACGGAAAAAATTGCCGGCGGGATCAAGTCCGGACCGGAAGAATCCAAGCCGGTAAAGACCAAAAAGCCCGATTTTAAAGATCCTCATACGCGCCACCTGGAAGACGAGTTGAAGCGCAAACTGGGCACTCAGGTCAAAGTTTCACCCAAAAGCGCCAGCAAAGGAAAAATTGAAATCGACTATTATTCCCTGGAAGATCTGGACCGCATCATTTCCATTTTAGGATAGGTCCGAAACAGGTTAGCTTATCAACTGTACCAAATTTGAGTTAAATTTTTAAATTTCAATAAAAATTATTAACAAAAAAATTGATGAAAATAATGGTTGTTGTTATATTAATTATAAGGGCCTCAGTCCGATACTTTAATTGGTGATACTTATGACTAAAAAAAGCTCAAACAAAGAAAATTTTTTCACGTTAATGCTCATTCCCCATGACCACCGGAAGGTTTATACCTTTAGGTTATCGGGCTGGCTGGTAGGGGCATTGGCCCTTATTCTTTTAGTAGCCATAGGGGCCTCTTCATTTATCCTGACACGGCATATTGATTATGACTTAACCAAGCGCGCCAATATTAATTTAACGGAAAAAAATGCTTATTTTGTGCAGGAATTGGCCAAGACCCACGATGCCTTCAAGCGGGTCAGCAAGATCGAAGACGAGTTCAGGGCCATGCTCAAGATGAAAGGCCAATCACACACCGTCAAATATACCGGCGAAGGCGGGCCGACCCTTGCGGATCAGACCTTTATTGACAACCTCAGCAAGCATTCCACCCTGACGGCCAATGAATTCGCCCGAAGCCTTAATTACCTTAAAAGCAATGCAGACATGCGCATTGAAAATTACCGTGAGATTAAAAATTATATTGCCACCCAGCGTTCGCTTTTGGCGGCCAAACCCACCAGTTGGCCGGTAAGGGGCTGGATTACTTCCCGTTTCGGACCGCGCAAGTCACCCTTTTTCACTACGGTCACCATGCATGAAGGCATTGATATCGCCAATGAAGAAGGGTCGTCCATCAAGGCGCCGGCTGACGGGGTGGTGACTTATTCCGGCTGGAGAGGCAGTTACGGCAAGCTGATAGTCATCGATCATGGCTACGGCTATTCCACCCGCTACGGGCACTTGAGCAGGCTGCTGGTCAATGTGGGCCAGCGCGTTCGCCGCGGGCAGGTGATCGCTTTCATGGGGACCACCGGCCGTTCCACTGCATCCCATTTACATTTTGAAATCCGGGTCAACGGCGTTCCCGTCAATCCTTTAAAATACTTAAAAAAATAACTGGAGACCATCATGGCCAATGAACGTGTGGGAAGTGTGGATACCCTCCTTGGGGCAGGGTCTGATTTCAAAGGGCAGATTAATGCCAAAGGCACCATCCGCGTTGATGGCAGAGTGGAAGGCAATGTCAACAGCGAAGAAGGCGTGATCATCGGCGACAAAGGCGTGGTTAAAGGCAACCTCAGCGCCAAAACCATCATGATCTCCGGCAAGGTCACGGGCAATGTGACGGCCAGCAAGCGGCTGGAGATTACCCCCACCGGACAACTGCAGGGCGACATCAGCACGCCCCGCCTGGCAATAGCCGAAGGTGTTATTTTCAAGGGCAATTGCGACATGGGCTTTGACAAGTTTGAACTGGAAAACAAGTACGATCCCAACCGTCCGAAAAAGTAAGTCTTATGATCCCAGACCAACATATGCGATAGGGACCAGAACCCTTTTTAGAAAAAAAGCGGCCCGGTTCCTGTCTTTATTTAAGGAGGAATTATGTCATCTTCTGTACGGGTGCGTTTTGCACCTTCGCCCACCGGGCATCTGCACATTGGCGGCGCCAGAACAGCGCTTTTCAATTATCTATTTGCCAAGCGCCATCAGGGCGTGTTTGTACTGCGCCTGGAAGATACGGATCAGGAGCGCAGCACCCAGGAATCAGTGGACATGATCTTAAACGATCTCACCTGGCTGGGCTTGACCTGGGATGAAGGACCGCGCATCGGTGGGGCTTCCGGACCTTACCGGCAAACGGAGCGGCTCGAGATTTACCGGGAAAAAGCAAACCAGCTTGTGTCCCAGGGCCATGCCTACCCCTGTTTTTGCAGCCCTGAAGAAGTGGACGCCATGCGCGAGGCTGCCAAAGCCAAAGGCGACCAGCCCAAATACGACGGCCGCTGCCGGCTGATTTCTCCTGAAGAGGCCCAGGCCAGGGTGGCACAAGGCGAATCCCACGTGTTGCGCTTTCGTTCTCCCCAAGAGGGCGCAACAGTGATTAATGACTTGATCCGCGGCCGGGTGACCTTTGACAATCAACTGATGGATGATTTTGTGATCGTGCGCAGCAACGGCCTGCCCACCTACAATTTTGCCGCTGCCATTGACGATGCCTCCATGAAAATGACCCATATCATCCGTGGCGACGATCATCTTTCCAACACACCCAAACAGATTTTTATTTACCAGGCCTTAAATGAACCGCTGCCTGCTTTTGCCCATGTGCCCATGATCCTGGGGCCTGATAAAACCAGGCTGTCCAAACGCCATGGCGCCACCTCGGTGGGGGCCTATGAAGCTGAAGGCTATATGCCGGAAGCCTTAATCAATTATCTGGCCTTGCTGGGCTGGGCGCTGGACGACAAAACCACACTACTGACCCAGGCTGAGTTGGAAACTCATTTCAGCTTGGAGAAGGTCAGCAAGAACCCCGCAGTGTTTGATCCGCAAAAACTGATGTGGATGAACGGTCAGTACATGCGCAGCATTGAGGAGCCGCTTTATGTGGAACGAGCCTTTAAGGTCTTGTCTGAAGATGAACACCTGGGTCAAGCTTTCCAGAAAGCAGCCCAGGACTATAATGAAGCCGTAGTGAAAGTGGTAAGGGAAAAATTCAAACTCTTTTCCGAATTGCCGGAACAGGTTCGCTATTTTTATCTGGAGCCGGATTTGGAACAATTGGAGGATAAAGCCCGGGATAAATTAGCCGCCATGGGCCAACAACCTGACTTATTCCAGGCCTTGTATGCCAGCCTCAGCCAAGTG
>CAYVTN010000080.1:0-9861 GCA_964454395.1 uncultured bacterium
TAGCCTGCAAGCGGACCATTTAACATAGCTTCCTGGAAACCTTTTTGCACCGATGGAATATATTCTTTAGGAATCCTTCCTCCTTTTACTTCGTCAATAAATTGAAGTCCGGTTTGGCCTCCATCTGCCGGTTTATGCCGCGGTCATGATGATGGCCATCGTCAATCTGGGCATTATGCTGCCCTCCTCGCCGGGATATATCGGGCCTTTTGAATTTTTCGGCGTGGGCACGCTCCTGCTGTTCGGCGTGGCCAAAAGCCTGTCGTTGCCGGCGGTGCTGATCATTCATGCCCTGGTGTGGCTGCCCATTACCCTGTGGGGATTTTATTACATGTGGACTTATAAAATGTCTTTTAAGGAAATTGAAGAAACCAAGGAACCATCACAAGCAACGATCAGTGCGGACTAAACCAAGGTGCTGATGGACACAATCCGGTAAGGAGTACACGATGAATATTGGCATTGCCGGCGCCGGCTTGGCGGGCATGGCCGCGGCGCGGGTGCTTACCGCAGCAGGCCATCAGGTCACCATCTGCGAAAAAATGGAGGAACCAGGCGGCTTGGCGGGCACCTTTGCCTACGAAGGCACGCGCCTGGAAAAATTTTACCATCATTATTTTACCACTGATTTAAACACGGTGAACCTGCTGAAAGACTTGGGTCTGGAAGAAAAGATGATCTGGAAAGAGACGCCCATGGGCGTTTATACCCAGGGTAAGTTATATAAATTTTCCACGCCCATGGACTTGCTGCGCTTCAAGCCTTTGTCTGTTTTCAACCGCCTCCGTTTCGGGGTGGTAACCCTGTGGCTTTCGCGGGTAAAAAACTGGGAAAAATACGAGCACCAGCCGGCCGGGCAATGGATCAGAAAATGGTACGGCCGGCAGGCATGGGATGTGGTGTGGGGTCCGCTGCTGCACAGCAAATTCGGAGACCATGCCGAGGAGATCGGCATGCCCTGGTTTTATTCGCGCATTCATACCCGCGCCGGCAGCCGGGCCCAGGGCATGACCAAGGAGAGCCTGGGCTATGTGCAGGGCAGTTTTCAAGTCATGCATGAAGCCCTGCGTCAGGACATTGAAGCCCGGGGAGGCAGCTTTCACTTTCGAAGCGAAATTAAAAACCTGATGGTGGAGAACAATAAGATCAAGGGCTGGCGGACTGAGCGGGGGGAGGAGACCTTTGATGCCGTGCTGCTTACCATGGCCCCGCAGATCATCACCGGGCTGCTGCCGGCCGGCTGCCAGGGCACCTATTGGGACCGCGTCAAGCAAATCGATTACTACGGCAATGTGTGCGCCGTTCTGACGCTGAAACATTCGCTGACGCCCATCTATTGGATGAACATTCCTGATCTTAACAGTCCCTTTATTGCGGTAATTGAACACACCAATTTCATCGGCCCCGAAGCTTATCAGGGCAAACATGTGCTGTATTTGTCATCCTACCTGGATGTGAACCATCCCCGCTATAAAGCCGATGACCAAACCGTGCTCAGCGAATTTTACGCTTATTTAAAAAAGATTCTGCCGCAATTTTCGGAAGACGATGTGCTGGAGCATCACCTCTTCCGCACGCCCTATGCCCAACCCATCATGCGCACCGGCTACGGCGAACAAATCAATCCCATTGCCACGCCGGTGGCGGGCCTGTATGTGGCCAACATGGGCCAGGTCTATCCGGAGGACCGGGGCATGAGCTACAGTCTGCGCCTGGGCGAGCAGGCGGCGGCAGTCATGCTTAAAGCCTTAAAGTAGGGCGAAAAAATTTTCGTCCCTACGGGAATAGATATTATATGAAAGGGACGCCTGCAACTTGGCGGAAAAATCCTTATTCATTTGCCCGGCAATGAGCTATAATAACGGCCTAAAAAATATGAAGGAGCAGCTCTGTGTCTTTGCCTAAATTAAATATCTCAGCTTTTTTCCCCGCCTACAATGAAGGCGCCAATCTGGAAGCCCTGACCAAACGCACGGTGGAAACCCTGCAGGAAGTGGCCAACCAATGGGAAGTCATTATTGTGGACGACGGGTCCAGGGATAACACGCCCCAGGTGGCGGAAGCCCTGGTCAAAGCCTATCCGGGCGTGCGCTACATCCGTCACCAGGTCAATCAGGGCTATGGAGGCGCCGTGCGCACGGGGTTGAAGTCCGCCAAACTGGACTGGGTTTTTTTCACGGACGGCGACGGGCAATTCGACACCGGGGAATTGCGGCTCCTGCTGCCCCATACGGCTTTGGCTGATTTTATCGCCGGCTACCGCATCAAGCGCCAGGACAATATGATGCGCTGGCTCAATGCCTTTGCCTGGGGGATGCTGGTCAAGCTGCTGTTCGGGCTTTTCGGCAAAGTTCGGGACATTGACTGCGCCTTCAAGCTGTTTCAACGCCGCATTTGCGACCACTATGATTTTCAGGCCAGCGGGGCCATGATCTCCACCGAGCTTCTGGCCCAGGCCAAGAAGATGGGCTACACCTTTCATGAACAAGGGGTGCATCATTATCCCCGCATGGCCGGCCAGCAGACCGGCGCCAATATCAAGGTCATTTTAAGGGCCTTTAAAGAGTTGTTCCGCCTTTATCGCCGGTTGCGGTAGGGCTTCTTATGCCGCTAACCCAGCGGAGCTGGATAAGGGTCTGTATCTTGATGATCTACGCTTTTCGCGAAGACCATTTTCAAAAGATTCATAACAAAGAATTTTCTCACGCGAAGCACGTCTACCCGTTCCGGGCACAGGCAGGCGCAAAGAAAGAAAAAACAAAGGCTTATTTTGGAGTCTTAACCTCAAAAAGATTTTATCTTTCCTTTGCGTGCTTTGCGTGGGATAGATTTTTTATTCCGGCTGGGCCGGTTTAGATGATTATACCGAGGCAGGCATGGTTCGTTCCGTATCCAAAAATAAATATGTGCGGCAGTTTTTCAATAAAATCACGCCCATTTATCCGGCGCTGGAAAAAGGCTTGTACTGGGGACTGGGAAACAAATGGCGCCAGGCCGCAGTGGCGGCTGCCAAGCTGGATAAGCCCAAGCGGGTGCTCGATGCCTGCTGCGGCACAGGCCAATTGGCCATTGCCCTGGCTCAGCATCTGGGTGCCTCCTGCCATGTGATCGGCGTGGATTTAAGCCCGGCCATGGTGAACACGGCCAAGAACAAGATACGGGCGCTTCATCTCCATCGCCGGGTGGAAGTGAAAACGGAAAATGTGGAGATCATGCCTTTTCCGGACCATTTTTTTGATGCCGTATTTGTAGGTTTTGGACTGCGCTTTGTTTCCGATATCCGCACGGTACTCAAGGAATGTTACCGCATCATCCGCCCCGGTGGCAGCATCGTGCTGATCGAATTGTCCCAACCGAAAAATTCCATCATCAGGGCCATGACCCATTTGCTGCGGGAATACTGGTTTCCCCTGTGGGCCAGGCTCAAGCTTGGCCTGCCTTCGCCCCTGGCCCATCATTTACATGACAGCCTGGTGCACTTTCCCGATCCTGAAAAAATCGGCCGCATGCTGGTCCGGGTCGGTTTTGACCACCTGGAGTTCCAGGACTTGGGGCTGGGTGCCGCCAGCCTGCATCTGGCCAAAAGACCCGGGGAGGATGACTAAGAGGCCGGACATTTAGTCGTTCCGCCTCCCGGCCGCTATTCTATAATAATCTCAACTTCGGCAAATTTGCTAAAGTTGAGTTATTAAACGACTTCGTTGCTTGGCGATTTAATTTTTTCATGCTATACTCCTGCCATACATTTTCAAACATGCTAGGGGGCTGAAGATGAAAAAAATACTATTACTGTGTTTGGGATTAATGCTGGCTGGAAGTGCTGTTGCGGAGGGTAACAATTATGGCGCTGCCAGTTACCTCAACCAGGGCGTCGGCGCCCGGGCGTCCGGCTTGGGCGGCGCTTTTGTAGCCCTTGCTGATGATGCCACCGCCGGCTATTGGAATCCGGCCGGCCTTACCCAGATGGAGCTTTACAATTACCTGGTGGGCAGCCAATTTGCCTTTCTCAGCAATGATTCTTCCTTGAGTTATGCATCCTATGCATTCCAGGTGCCCGGCACCGGTGTCTTTTCCGTTTCCTGGATCAATCATTCCATTTTGGATCTGGACAAGCGTGATGAAACCGGGGCGGATACGGGCAATTTCAACAGTTCGGAAAACGCTTTTATTTTCAGCTATGGCCGCAAAGTTTACGATTGGGTCAAGGGTTTGCGCGTGGGCGCCAATCTGAAAGTGCTGCAACAGGGACTTGCCGACAACCAGGCCTTTGGTCATGGTCTGGACCTGGCCGCGCTCTGGCAGCCCGTGCTTTACTGGGACCATATGATCGGCATCAATGTGCAGAATCTCTTCCAGCAACTGTACTGGGATAACAGTATTGACCGCTCGCTGGTCAATGTCAAAGTGGGCGTGGCCCTGAAATTTTTTCCCTCGGACGAAGAGCTGTACTACAACAAATTGATCACCACGGCCGACGTGGATTTTGAGGAGTACAACCACATCTTTTACCATGTGGGCGCCGAGTACTGGCCTATCCGCAGCATTGCGGTGCGGGCAGGTTACAATGGCCAGGAAATCACAGCCGGCGCTTCTTATCGGCCCGCATTCTATGAGATTGACTATGCTTTCCATTACGATCTCAGCGATTTGTCGGCCAACCAGCACAGGCTCTCCATTTTACTGCGCTTTAAATAAGCGGACAGGTCAATAAAAAGGCGATGGACGTCATAGTCCATCGCCTTTTTATTATGTGCGCCCGGCAGGGGCGCTTGAAAGCGGCATTGGTGCCAGCCACCGGTAGACCCCTCTATAACCCGCTTGCCGGCTGATAGGTTGAATCATGTAGATCGTGATGACCCTGGCCATGTTGCTTTGATTCCATTCCATCAAATTCCATCCCGCCTCAGAACTATTCAATAAGTGGGGTATAAATTTTTAAGACCGGATGTGACAATTCTTTTGTAATAGAATTTTCATTTTAAGTTTGAGATAATTCAATAGGGATACATTTCCTGACGAGAAAGGATTTTTTTTCATGTACAGTGGGAGAGCGGTTTTAAGCGGGTTGATCACAGGTGCAGGCTGTTTGATGCTGGGGTTGTCCTGCTGGGCCGGTACGTGGGTCCAGGATGGCGGTTCTTTAAATGTTTCTTCAGCCAGCAGCGTGCTCATGGACGTGGATGGCAACGGCAACACCCCGTACGCGTGCTGGGCGGAAAATTCCGGCGGCATTGTTAAAGCCCGAATCAACGGCACCTGGCAACAAATCGGCAGCACCATTCCCAATGGTACTTTTGCCTCGGGGTTTGCCATGGGCGGCCAGGTGCCTTATGTGGGGTATCAATATGTAAGAACCGTCAGTACGCCCTTTCTTTATCAAGTCTGGATGACTTATTACAACTCTGGCACTGGCAGTTGGACCACCACCGGCAACTATTTGAATGTAAACGGCAATGGTGGCCAGGGGTCGGATGCCTGGCACCCGGTAGTGGCGGCGGCCAGCAATGGCACGGCTTACATTGCCTGGCATGAAAGCACGCCCGATTTAAATTATTATATTTATGTTAAAAGATATACCGGGTCGTTGACCACGTTGGGGAGTCAGCTCAACCGTTATGTGGTCTCAAATGCAACCATACAAGACATCAAACTCAGCGGCACCCAGCCCTATGTGCTCTGGGTGGAAGGCGCCAGCAGTGCGATTTATTTATTTGCGTCCTATTGGAACGGCAGTTGGGTTCATTTGGGCAACGCTATCAACAACGATACTTCCGAAGGCTGCTCCAGCGCCCGCCTTGCCTTTTCGGGGACCACGCCTTATGTGATATGGAGCGAAACGAACAGCGCGGGCAAATATCACATTTACGTGAAGTATTACAGCGGCGGCAATTGGATCATGGCCGACGGCGTGGGCAGCGGCTTGAATGTCAATGCCAGCCAAAGCGCCCTGTCCCCGTGGCTGACCTTTTACGGCACCACGGCCTATGCGGTTTGGTCGGAGTCAAATGGCACGGCCAAGCAGATTGTCATGAAGTATTTGGATGGCGGCAGTTGGATTCAGGATACGGGCCTGGCTAACCGCGATCCCAGCCACGATGCCACAGTGCCCAGCCTGGCTATTACGGGCAGCCGGATCTATGCGGCCTGGATCGAAAACAGCCAGGTGGTCGTGGATTATCAGGACTTGCCTGGACCCACCGACACGCCTACGCCTACCCGGACGCCGACGTTCACGCCTACACGCACGCCATCTTCGACCGCTACGTTCACGCCCACCAAAACCCCCACGAGCACGCAATCCGCCACCTACACGGATACGCCTACCATCACGCTCACGAGTACGCAATCCGCGACCTTTACGCCCACCCCCACCATCACGCTCACAAGCACGCAATCCGCCACCTGCACGGCCACCAGAACCATCACGCCTACGAGCACCTACACGCTCACCGTCACGGCCACACCTTCCGTTACAAAAACGTTTACCATCAGTCCCACGCGCACCACCACGCCCACCATTACGCCCACAGCAACCAGGACCATGACGTTTACCCCGAGCCCCAGTTCCACTCCTTATTTATTTGGTTTTTCTTCGAATCAAAGCCAGGTTCTGGCTTATCCTCAGCCGGGCCGGGGCTCCAAGCAATGGTTTTATATTCATACCGACGGTCCGGCTTCGGTCCGGATCAACATCATGGATGTGCTGGGGCAAGCCTGCACGGAATTGCACGCCTCATTCACGCAGGGCGGGTATCAGCGCTTGGCCTGGAACATTAACGGGGTTGCGCCCGGGATCTATTTGTATGAGATGACGATTCTGCCCGCCGACCATGGCCCGCCGCGGAAAAGCGGCTGGCGCAAGCTGGTCATTGTCCGATAGTTGCGGGGTAAACGGTAAAATTGGTGCCAGGCACCAGTTTCCCTCGGAGATCTGCTCGCATTATTCAACGAAAATCACGTTGAGTACCTTATGGGCTATGGTGCCAGCCACCGAAACCCTATTGAATTGCCAGGATTAAGAATTAAGCCTTGTTTGTGCCTGGTTCTGCAAAGCCGCAAAGGGGAAGGTGTGATATAATCCAGTCACTACAACGAGAGGGCCATACAGGCATGTTGACATCGGAAGACAGGCTCATTGCGGAAGAGTTCAAGGAGAAGCTGGACAAAGTAGCCACGATACTTGATTTCCGGGTATTTGGTTCGCGGGCCAGGGGAGATCATACCCCGGAGTCTGATTTGGATATATTTCTGGAAATACGGGAATCGGAAAAGAAGATATTGGAGAAAATATCGGATGTGGCGTGGGAAGTCGGCTTTCCGCATTATATGGCCATCACCCCGATTATCTTTACCCAGGATGAAATTGAAAACACGCCTTTGCGCTCCTCTCCTTTGGTAAAGGTTATCCGGGAAGAAGGGATACCTCTGTGACTGATATTGAAGCGCTGATAAATTTTCGCGTTCAGCAGGCCAAAGATACTTTGGGTTATGGTGCCAGCCACGAGACACACCGGCCCGCGGCCCTGCACCGTCTGCGGATTGCCTGTAAACGTCTGCGTTATGTCTGTGAATTCCTGGCGCCTGCGTTTCCCGGCAGGTTTGAAACCGCCATCCGCTTCTGGCGCGGTTATCAGGACGCCTTGGGAAAGCTGCAGGACCAAACCGCGGGGCTCGATCTTCTGCGGCAACTGCAAGCGGAAGAGCTTGGTCCCCCGGAAAGGCGCTGGCTGGAGTCCTGGCTGGCCGCGGAAGCGTCGGATTGGCAGCGGCATCATGCCCGCATCATGAAGCAACTGCCGGGCTTGGAGCAGGGGCAAGAAGAATTAAAGCGCCTCATCCGCTGGTGTGAGCGCGGGGCCGACTCGGGACAGGGGGAATGCTGAGAGTGAAAAAAGTCTTTGCCCCCAGCTCACGGCCTTTGGACACGATCCACACCTGGTGCCAGGCCGCGGTTACACCTTCCTGCTGTTGCCGATTTTTGCGTCGGAAGCCGGTTCGAAATTTTTCCGGTATTCCACCAGCTCGATAGCGCATTCTTTGCCGAGCGTGACATTGTTGCCGCGCACCACTTTGGCGCTCGTGTATTCCAGATAAATATCGTCGCCTTCAATGCTCTCCGCGGAAAGCTTATGCTGCAGGCCGCCCCCCATGAAAAGGGACTTGAGAAAATGCCCCAGCATGGACGCCGGCGCGCGCCGGACCGTGATGCGGCCGCCTCCGACTTCCTTGGCCCGGCTGGGGCCGTACAGCTTGATGCCGATTTCGTCCGCGTTCAGCAAGCCCTCCACCGTAAACGCACCTTTGCTCGTAAAGCGTTCCGCCGTGCAGTCGCCGCCTACGTGCAACTCACCCCATACGTTGACCTCCTCGGACTGAAGGCCGCCGTCAATCTGGATCTGGCCTTTCAGATCGAGTATGCCGATTTTCGCCGGTTTCCGGGTCTTCACCTGACCTTGAACTTTGAGCGCTTCCATATCCATGGCTCCGTCCAGGACCGCCTTGCCGTTGACCTTGCCGGAGCGGCCCTTAAGGCCGCCCCGGATGTGGGTCTGTCCCATAATCTTCATGTCCCGGCATTCCAGATCGCCATTGACCGTAAGTTCGCCCATGACCACCACATCCTGGTAGCGGCCGCCTGACAGGGTCATCTGCCCCATGATTTTCAAATCATTGGTTTCCTGCTTCATGATCAGACCTCCTTTGCGCTTGCGCAAGTTTAAGTTTTAATGTTTCCGCGCAGCCGGCCAGCTCGAAGCGGACAGCCGCGCGGGCCTGGTCTTCAAAGACCAACCGGTTGGGATAGCCGGCCAGCAGGCACATCGCCACGCCCAATTTACGGACCAGGATCAGCTCCGCATTCCGGCCGTCAAATTCGCGGGCATGGGCGCTGAAGGTTTTCGCCAGCAGCACAGCTTCCTCGCGGTTCACCTGGCCGGACTGCAGAGCCTGGTCCATAAGGTAAAGCTGCAAGAGGCCCTGAAATTCCAGGGTATCTTGGGGTCCGGCCGCTTCTTGGAACACCTCCAGGGTGGAAGGATGAACAATCCCGGCGGTCTGGAGTGCAGACCAGTCCAGGGAAAGGCCGGCGGGGTTGGGGGAAAAGAACCCAGCCACATCATCCAAAGAAAGGTTTTCTTTCATACCCTTGATCTTGTCAATCCGTGCCAGGATCTTTTCCCGGGGGAAGAAGGTTTCTTGGCCGGTAAAGGTTGATTTCCGGATAAACCAATCCTCCGGTATCAGATTTTTCCGTTTCCAGCGGTAGAGCGAGCCGTAGGAAATGCCGGTAAGTTCCAGCAATTCCTTTTTCGATATCAGCAAATCGTCCATCGTTCTTACCTCCTTTTAAACTAGTGTAACATAACACTGTTACACTAGCCAAGAATAAAAATAGCTTGTGTATAAAAAGTATTGCTAAATAGTTCCTGTTGCGGAAATACATGTTTGTCCAAGACAGACGAAATCAACTCGTCATTCCGGCAGGCTAGTAGCCGGAATCCATCTATTTTAAAAGCTTTATTCTGGACAACGGCTACAATCAACTTGTCCCGCGTATGCGGGATGCCGGGGTCACGAGACAAACAATGGCCCTTCGGCAACAAAAACTAAATAATAATATTCAATGTGACAATCTTCATCAGAGATTTGATTTTGAAAATTTTAGTAAGTTTTTACAAATAATGGCGTCGTGGAGTAAAAATCAGGGGCGAGACCAACCATTGAGAAAGCGTTAACAAGTCCGTAAGGGCATAATCCACCGTCTGATTTTTATTTGGCAGCCCACCTTGGGCCTCCTATGGCCGCACAGGTGATTTGATATTCAGGTGAGCCTATTTTTCATAAATACCTTTGTGCCTAAAA
>CAYVTN010000081.1:0-4447 GCA_964454395.1 uncultured bacterium
GAGTTAAGATCATGTTCGGACTGGGATTTCAGGAGATCCTGCTCTTGTTGTTGCTGGCGCTGCTGCTGTTCGGCGCCAAGAAATTGCCTGCCGTAGGCCGTGCCATCGGACAGTCCATCCGAGAATTTAAAAAAGCCTTTCAAGGTGAAGATGACTCATCGGAGGATGCTTCCCATGACGAAAAAGGGGAATCCGGCAAATCATGAGATGACCGTGACCGACCATCTCGAGGAATTGCGCTTACGTCTTTTAAAAAGCGTGGCTGTTCTTGTTGCCACCACCCTGGCCGCCTTTGTCTTTGCCAATCCTTTGGTTACCATTCTCAAACTGCCCAGCCGCCATGTAGTGGATCAGTTTATCCTGGTCAAGCCCACGGAAATCATTGCCGTGTACTTTAAAGTTGCCCTGTATGCGGGTATTCTCCTGGCCCTGCCTTACATCCTTTTTCAATGCTGGCGTTTTATCAAACCGGCCATGGAAAAACGGCCCTCACTGCACCTGGTTGGCTGGGGAGTGGCCGCGGTAGTGCTGTTTGCCGGCGGCACGCTCTTTGTTTTTTTTCTCGCTGCCCCGGAAGCCCTGAACTTCCTGATGCTGCTGTCCAGGAGCACTGCCCTGCCCATGCTGACCCTTAATTTTTACACCTCTTTCATGTTATCCCTGCTGGTGTTGGGCGGATTTATTTTTGAAATTCCGGTGGTTGCCGGGTTGCTGACCAGTACCGGCCTGCTTAATCCTCACACGTTGAGGCAAAACCGTAAAATGGTGGTTTTCGTGCTTTTTATCATTGCCGCTGTCATGACGCCCACCACCGACGTGTTCAACATGCTGCTTTTTGCCCTTCCCATGATCGTGCTCTTTGAAATCGCCATTCTGTTGTCATCATTGATTTTCAAAGCCAAACTAAAAAAAGATCCGGCAGGTGAAGCTTATGAAACCCAACCTTGATGCCTTTTTCCACCCCAAAAAATTCAAGGCTTTTTTCAAAGCCCCTTTTTCCAGGCGGCACTTTCTAAAATTATTAGGCCTCTTTTCCCTGACCGCTTTGTTTACCACCAAAACCACCACCAAGCTCATGGCAAGGAACAGCAAAGCCGTTGGTCCTCGTCCGGGTAAAAAAATCGCCACTGCCGTACCTCTGGCCGTGGTGCAGGGAAAGAATCCGGCAGCCAATACCCGTAAGGCCGTGGAACTGCTGGGCGGCATGGACAAATTCGTGCACTCCGGAGATACGGTGGTGATCAAACCCAATATAGGGTGGAACCGGGCGCCCCAGTATGCGGCCAACACCAATCCCCTGGTGTTGGCCACCTTGGTCACCATGGCCAAGGATGCCGGCGCCAAGCGGGTCCGGGTCTTTGACAATACCTGTAATGACGCCAGGATGTGTTATGACAACAGTGGCATTCAGGAAGCCGTCAAGAAAAGCGGCGGTATGATTTATCATGTGAGAGACATCAAATGGCGCCCCGGCCGTTTCCCGGCAGGGGCGGCCATGAAAGACTGGCTCATGTACCAGGACGCCGTGGAGTGTGACACCTTTATCAATGTGCCCGTGGCCAAGCATCACGGCCTGTCCAAGCTGAGCCTGTCCATTAAAAACCTCATGGGTGTTTGTGGCGGCCGGCGCGGCGCCATGCATTGGAACCTGGATGAGAAACTGGCGGAAGTGCTGGGCTTTATCCGCCCCGAGCTCACGGTGGTGGACGCCACCCGCATCTTGCTGCGTCACGGCCCCACGGGCGGCAATCTGGAAGATGTGGAGCACCGGGACACCATTATTGCCAGCCATGACCCGGTCTTGGCCGATGCTTATGCCACCACCTTGTTTGGCCTGAAGCCCGGGGACATCGGCTACATTGTGGCCTCGGCCAAGGCCGGTCTGGGCAGCATGGACATTCAACAACCGGGCATCAGAACCACCAAAGCATGAATTGGTCCCTCATCCGCAAGATCGTACAGGGCTTGTTTTTCGCCCTGTTTGTTTATATTATCTGGATGACCCGCTATCCCCTGTCAGCGGCCTTAAACCCGGCCTTTCTGTTTCATTTGGATCCGCTGGTCATGCTCATGACGTCCATTGCCGAGCGTTTGCTCATTCCCGGGCTGATGCTCACCGTACTTACCCTGGCATTAACCTTTGTCTTTGGCCGCATATTTTGCGGCTGGTTCTGCCCCTTGGGCACCACCATGGACATCATGGCCTGGCTGCGAAAAAAGTGGCGCCGTTATAAGGAAAGTGATCCATCGCCCTGGCAGCGCGTCAAAACCGGGATCCTGGTCCTGCTGTTTTTAGCAGCCCTGGGCGGGTTGCAGGCCATATGGTTTTTTGATCCCCTTACCATCTTTGTGCGCACTTTTTCTTTTAACATTCATCCCTGGGTAAACGGCAACGTGGATCGTTTGCTGGCGCAACTGCTGGCGTGGTTTCCTGACTGGACCGGTTTGGAAAGCGCTTATTATTGGCTGAAGGATGCGGTGCTTGATATCAAGATCCCCCACTTTCCCACCACCGGAATCATCCTCGTCATCTTTCTGGCCATCCTGGGGGCCGTGCTGTTTCAACGCCGCTTTTGGTGCCGTTACCTCTGTCCCCTGGGCGCGTTGCTGGGGACCTGCTCCAGAGTAGCCTTGTTAAAGCGTGAAGTGGATCATTGTACCGGCAACTGCGGCCTGTGCCGCCACAGCTGTCCCACCAATGCCATTAAAGGGGATACGGCCTATTTGCCGCAGGAATGCATCCTGTGCATGGATTGTACCCGGTCTTGCCCTACCTCAAAAAATACTTTCCGTTTCCAGCTTCTGCGCTTGAAGTCAAAGAAGCCGGCCCCAGCGCCCCATGGGAATAGCCCGGCTGAGGGGGGCATGTCGCGCGCCGACTTTTTGGTCTTACTGGGATCATCACTGGTCCTGAGTGCCTGCGCGCCCGCCAAACCACCAACGGCATTATCGGTCCTACGGCCGCCCGGCGCCTTGCCGGAAAACCATTTCGTGGACCGCTGCGTGCGCTGTGGCAACTGCATGAAGATCTGCCCTACCAATGTGCTGCAGCCGAGCATGCTGGAATCAGGTTTGGAAGGCATATGGTCGCCCAAAATGAACTTTCCCGCCAGTTACTGCGAAGGAGACTGCACCCTCTGCGGCCGGGTTTGTCCTACCGGTGCCATCAAATCTTTGACCGTACCGCAAAAGCGGCTTACCAAGATAGGGCTGGCCGTGGTCATCCGTCGGCTTTGCGTGCCCTGGATAAAGGATACGCCTTGCCTGGTATGTGAAGAGCATTGCCCGGTGCCCCAAAAAGCCATTAAAATTGATTACAAACTTGCAGCCAACGGTAAGCGCATCGGCAGGCCCGTGGTGGACACGAAATTGTGCATTGGCTGCGGCATATGCGAAAATAAATGTCCTGTCCGGCCCAAGCGGGCGATTTTCACTAAACCCCTGCAGGCCTGAGCCTGCTTACATGGACATGCCAATGGCCACGCCGAAACGGTAAGGCCCTTGCGCAAACTCCCCGGTTTGATCTTCCAAGATCCATCCGTCTTGGAAAAGATTTTCAAATCTGGGATTGACCACGGGGGTGATAAAGTCTCCGAACAGGCGGAAGACAAAATCATCCATGACCATATCAATCCCGAGCTGAAGGGATGGGGAATACGCGGTGCCCGACGTATCGCTGTATTTTTTCTCTTCCTCGCGGTTGCCGACGGTGGCTTGCCAGGCATAGATGCCTGCCGACACACCCACCCAGGGCTGGAATAGGCCGGTCATGGGGTAATATTTGGCCCCCAAGCGCAGGGACGTGGTATCCATATAATAGCGCACATCCATGGGAAATGGTCCTATGCTCGGATCTCCATAACCCCCCTGCTCCCAAACCCAAAAACTGGCGCCATAACCGCCTTTTTTGGCCAATAGTTTATCCCAGCTGCTGAACCCGGCATCCAGATTAAAGGAAAGGTAGTTATCCATCCGCCATTCCAGACTCATGCCCGCACCCCAGGAAGAATCATAAGGTTGCATGCTGTTGTCAAAATAAGGACCACCGGGTGTATAGACATAGGTTGTGCCCCGAGGCTCGCAAGGCATCTCTCCTGTCGTGCCGCCCAATTGCATGGTTCCGTACAAATAAAGAAATGATTGTTTTTGGGCGGTTGCGATAGTCCCCGTGGGCGTTGCATCCGACATTGCCGGCGTTGGCGTGGCCGCGACCGGGACTGAAGCATGGGGCTCGGGAACGTTTATTTTTTCCCCCGTTGCTTCATCAAAAACATCGGCCACGTCCGTCCAATTGATGGTCCGCGCTTTTTGGGCGTCACCCTGCAAATAAATCACCTGATCATTGGCTCCAATCATATCACCTTTGATTAAACCGCCGTCATGGAGAACGATGTTGACCATCCTGGCAAAAATCAAAGAAGGTCCGGCAATCAGCACACAAAGCAAC
>CAYVTN010000081.1:4457-9860 GCA_964454395.1 uncultured bacterium
AAAGCAACAATAAGATTTTTTTCATGGCCAACTCCTTAGGCATGCCTTCCCTGGAGAAGGTGTTGTCAAAAAACCGCAGTCTTAGTATCGGCAAAAAACAGGAATAAGTTGGGGGCCAAGATTATTTTTTCATGGCCAATAAGCCGCCTGGACATGCCCGGCTTGGCCATTCAATTTCATCTGAAAATGAAATGGTTCCTCTCCCTGACATCAGGAAGAGAATGAAGGTGAGGATTGCAAAAACAAAAGCAATAAAAGAAGTTCTGAAGTACCCCTCACCCAACCTCTCCCCAAATCAAGTTGGGGAGAGGGGCAAAGGAAGGAACCCTTTCATTCCATGGCATGAATTTAATCATCTAACCCAGCGTAGCTGGATAAGAGTCTGTATGTCTGGATTATCTAAGCAAAAAGGTAGATAATCCAGACACAGACTCTAAAAATTATGATTGACTTTGAAATGCGCGGTTGAGATAATTTGCCGGTTTCCACCACATCTTTTCGTCATGCAAACACTGTCAATGCTTGGCTCAACTAAAATGAAAAAGCTCGGATTGCTGATTCTCATATGTTTTTCCCTGATGCAAGGCTTGCCGTGGACAGCCTTTTCCGGCGTTTCCCGGACGGATACCGGAAAGGCTTTTTCCGGTTTGTCCATCCCCATGGCCTGCCTTGAACTCACCTCCGATATTTTCCAAAACAATGAGGCTGCCGGTCAAAGCCGAAAAGGGCGTACGGTCTTTTTAACCCTCTTCCCAAGGCAGCAAACGACGGCTTGCGCCAGGACGCCGTATTTTCTTAAAAATCACCCGCCATTTTTCGTACAACTTGGCTGTTTAGCCACACCCATCCACTCCCTGCCTCCTCCCCAAAACCAACTTTTCTAAATACCACTTACGCATCATTTTATTCAAAAGCGTTTCGCAGACACGCCTTTCCAGGCGTCAACAAGGTCCACGAAAGAGTGCGGCACGCCGGGCATAGGAATGACGTTTGTATCGCATGTTTTACCAATGCTTGCAGTTATATTTCCAATGAAAGGAGGTGAAGAATAATGAAAAAATTCTCATTGCTGTTCGTCATGCTCTTGACCTTGGGTATGGTGTTGGCAACAACAGGTTGCCACAAAAGCACCACGGCACAACAACCCAGCCAGGCTGTCAGCCAGCCCGAACAGTCGGCAACCCCTCAGGCATCCGGCATGCAGGCTACTCCGGAAGCAACCGCCGGAGCCCAGTCGACCACCACAACCGCTCAATAATTTTTTGACCTATAATTGGATATCACAGGCGGGACCGGTCCTGTTCATGACCGGTCTTTGCCCCTTTTGGAAGAGGATGATTATGACCACTACAACGGAAATACCCGAAGGTTATACCACACCAGCCGTCCTGGGATTTGGCTGGCTGCTTTTTTGTTTTACCTTAATTCCCATGCTTCTGGGTTTTACAGACGGAAAACCGGTTTTGTTAATCGTAGGATCTATCGGGCTGGCGGTAAGCCTGATGCTCATTTTTTTAGGATCTGCCCAGAGGAAAAAAGTGATTGCCAATCTTCAGAAAGAAAAGCAAACCCCATCAGTTTAACGGCCCCGGCGGGCTGCTCCGAAACCTGTGAAGCGTGCCTCATGGCATAACCCGTTTATGGTTCTCTGCGGGCACGCGACCAGGGATTATTATTTATCGGCACCAATATCAATCACCGTGATTTCGGGTGGCGCCAGCAGCCGCATGGGCGGGCCCCAGGTTCCGGTGCCCCGGCTCACATACAGCCATTGTTGCGGCCGCAGCTTAAATAACCCGCTGTGATAGGGAAAGGCTAATTTGGTAAAAAGATGAAAAGGAAACAGCTGGCCCTTGTGGGTATGGCCGGAAAGCTGCAGATCAAACAAGCCCAGGCTTTCCGGATCCACCACAGGCCGATGTTTTAATAATATTCTCAGACCATGATGCCCGTCTTCACTAAGCAGGGTCTTTTCCTGCGGCATGGCAAAATGTTTGAAATATTTCCCGCTGGGATCATCCACCCCGGCCAGCATCAGACCATTGCTGAGCATCCTTGTCTCTCCCTGCAACAGATCAAACCCGGCAGCTTTTAAAAAATCCACGCTCGCTTGATACCCGGCAATATATTCATGATTGCCCATGATCGCATATTTGCCCAAGGGCGCTTGGAGCTGCTTGAACATATTGGCCAATGCGCCCCCGGCCTCCAACGGGGCATCTACTAAATCACCGGTGCACACAATTAAATCCGGTTTCCGGGCATTGATTTGCTTAATGATTTTATGCAGATAATTTTCCCGGATAAGGGTTCCTAAATGAAGATCGGAAATTTGCACCAGCCGCAGAGTTGGGGAAAGGGATTGTCGTTGGACCGTATTAATCTTGAGATGCTCTACTTTGACTTGTGAGGCTTCGTAAAAGGCCATCAGCGTGCCCGCAGCCACCAAGAGCAAGGTGAGATTCATTTTTAAGGTGGACGTCATTATCCAGAAAGACCCCTGCGCGCCGGTCCATTGTTGAATCAGGTACAACCCGCCCTGGAGCATGCTAAACGTCACAACCCCTGCCAGCATAAGAAAGATAATGCCCATCCAGGTAAAGGCCAACCAGGATACGGGCCGGGTCAGCCAAAAAACCAGGTGCTTTCTTTCCAGAATGGCCAGCAGCATAGGCAGGGCCACCATCAGTACCATAAAAGCTATCAAGGCAATCCTAGCGGCATAAGAAAAGGGATAAGCCTGCATAAGACTGGTGGTCATCCAATAATGCAGGCCACCATAAACCAGCAGGTAGATCCCAATAAAGATCAACATGGCCAGGTCCTTTCAGATACTGTTAACGCCATCTCCTGGTTACCGTAACGGTGTGACGGTTTCTTAAAGTCATGGGAACAACCGGCTTGTCTATTTTAACAGGCAGCGCCGTGTTGTCCGTCAACCCTTCCATTTCTTCCCTGGGAATCGGCTTGCCCAGCAAACGCTCGATATTTTTGACCACATCGGCGTCTTCCCAGGTGGCCAAGGTAAAAGCATCGCCGGTTCGCGCCGCCCGGCCGGTACGACCGATGCGATGAATATAGGTGGTCGCCGTATCGGGCATGTCGTAATTGATGACGTGGGAAATACTGGCTATATCCAATCCTCGGGCGGCAATATCAGTAGCCACTAAAATGGAGAGCTTCCCTGATTTTAATTGGGCCAGGGCTTGCTGACGCTGACCTTGGGTTTTGTTGCCATGCAGGGCCGCGGCCTTGTGCCCAGCCCGTTTAATCACATCCACCACCCGGTCGGCACGGTGTTTGGTGCGGGTAAAAACCAGGATGGTTTGAGCCATGGTTTGCTTGATCAATTCCAGAAGCAGACTGCTCTTCATATTTTGCGCCACCGGATAAAGGGTATGAGAAACCGTATCAGCCGGGGCTTCAATATCCATGTCGAAACGTTGGGGGTGGCGCAGACTGTTTTTAATCAACCGCTCCATGGCCGGATCAAATGTCGCCGAGAACAGCATGGTTTGTCTTTCTTTGGGCAATAGCCGAATGATCTTTTGAATGGATGGTAAAAAGCCCATATCCAGCATACGGTCTGCCTCATCCAATACCAGAATTTCCACCTTATCCAGTCGCGCGTGGCCTTGACCGACATGGTCCAGCAGCCGTCCGGGACAGGCCACGATGATTTCAACTCCGTGGCGCAACGCATTGATCTGAGGTTGCATGCCCACACCGCCATAAACCGTGGCGGATTTGAGGAACGTGTATTTGCCCAGAACTTTTACAACATCCTGGATTTGCTCAGCCAACTCCCGGGCAGGGGTGACGATTAAAGCACGTGTCTTTCCCTTGACCGGTTGTTGCATCAGGCGGTGCAGGATAGGCAGTACAAAAGCAGCCGTTTTGCCGGTGCCGGTCTGGGCTGTTCCAATCAGGTCCTGGCCGCTTCTGGCTGTGGGGATCACGGCTTCCTGGATGGGCGTCGCCTCCTGGTAACCCGCATCTTTAATGCCACGGATAATTTTTTCTTCCAGATTTAATTCTTCAAATTTCATTGTTTTTCCTTTTTGTTTGCAAGCAAACGGAGATTTAACCCCGTCCAAGCTACGTTTGGAATGACTTGAGCGCAGGCATATCGGGCACGCCGGTACTGCTGAGTCATTTCAAAACAATAGGCTGACTGCAGGGTTTTCATAAATGAGCGGTTTTTCTGCCGATGATTCTTTAGGGTATTAGGAAAAAACGGAAGGTTGTTTTTGCTCGTCATGAAGTCAATAGTATACGCTTTTTCCTTAAAAAGGCAATAAAAACCTTTGCGTCAAATCAAATTATTTTTTGCCACGATTTTGGTGGTCTCATGGCCAAGTTGAGATGGTAAGGCCGCCGTTGATCGCTTGAGTCCAACTTTAACCATTGTAAATCCATGCCCTTCAGAGTACAGTCACTACTGCCCCAAGTACCACCAAACCATTGACTAAGAGCCAGTGTCAAAAAAGCAGAGATTAAAGCTGGTATCAATCAAACATCAGAGTAATAAGAGGAGGCTTCCATGACAAAAAACGTTCTGGTTTTTCTAGGTCATCCTAATAAAGACAGTTTTGACGGCGCACTGGCAGAAGCTTATGCTCAAGGTGCCCGGAGTGCCGGCGCCAATGTAAAAGTAATGAAAATTGGTGACATAAAATTTGATCCTATTTTATGGAAAGGGTACAATATCATTCAGGAATTGGAGCCCGATCTTAAAGAAGCGCAAAACAACATTAAATGGGCGCACCATATTGTTTTTGTTTATCCCACCTGGTGGTCTACCATGCCGGCGTTGTTCAAGGGCTTTTTTGACCGTATCTGGCTTCCCGGATTTGCCTTTCATTATGAAAACGGTAATTTAAGACCCAAAAAAAAGTTAACCAACCGGTCCGCCCACTTAATTTTCACCATGGATTCACCACCCTGGTATTACGGCTTATTCATGCACGCACCCGGTCATACCATGATGAAAAAGGGCCTTCTTCACTTCAGCGGCATCCGGCCGGTACGGACCACTGAGATTGGATCCATCAAAACCTCCTCCAAGGAAAAACGGCAGCATTGGCTGGAGATGGTTAACCGTCTTGGCAGCAAATTAAAATAAAGGCCTGCTCCCACGGCGATGACAGTGGTCCCAATTAAAAATGAGGCCCGGGAAATATGATCAAATTAAGCTTGATCGTTATAGACCGACCGGTTTGGGGCCGTGGTGTTTCTGGCCTTTGGCAATGCCTAAATATAAGGCGCTGTTGATTAATCCAATATGGCTGAAAGCTTGGGGGAAATTGCCTATCAATTTACGGGTGGCGGCGTCGACTTCTTCCGATAACAACCCGAGAGAACTGATATAGCTCAGCACCTCTTTAAAAAGAGTTTCAGCTT
>CAYVTN010000082.1:0-9842 GCA_964454395.1 uncultured bacterium
ACATCGGGCGAGGTGACCATGCCGGGAACCAAAGTCACCAGCCGGGCGGCTTGATTGGCTTTGACATAAAAAAGGGTCGAGCCGCCATGAATGCCTGAAAAATCAACCTGCAACTTCATCCCGGCGGCGTTTTTTTTATAAAGGTATACCCAGGGCCTGCTCGAACCGTTGCTCCAGGCCGTGCTTTCCAGGTTACCCAGGAGATAGGGCCATACACTTTTATTGCCGCCCAAATCGGTATCCACCGACAAATTAACCGCGCCTGCCGGTTCAAAAGCCCGGATATCATAATTGGGCACGGCATCCATGGTATTGCCGTAGGCGTCAACGGCGGTGACGGTAATGGGAAAAGGGTTGCCGGCCGTAGCGCCGTTGTGGCTGATGTCTCCGGGAATCATAAATTGGAAATAGGCGGGGTCCTTGGCATGGACCACCGGTACGGCATTGGTTTGGACGCCAAGGGTAAAGCCGTTAAAGCCGGTCGCCGACACCCCAATCTTTTGCCCCTTGATGCTATCGACCGTATACAAAACCATTCCATTGGCACCTGAGGCAATATAGGACCCATTATTCAAATTAATCGTCTGGGGCAGGTCGCCCACGGTTAAGAGGTGAGCCCGCGGATCGGTGCTGCTAAGCGTAATCTGGCTCTGGGCATCAGTACAGGTGTTCCAGAAATGATCACAGAGATGGAATTCCAAACTGGAGATCGCCGTGCCGGCCACCTGATAATGGGGATGACCTTCAATGGCCGTGCGCATGGTGGGATCGCCAAGATCATCCGGTGCGGCACCCCGTTTCACGGTCATGCCGATCGGCTCAAGAATCAAAAGCCGTTCAGCCGGGCCGGGGGCCACGTTCACCGGTTGCGAAAGGTAATCGTCTTTGGCCCCCAGCGCGACTTTGATGAACTTGGGTTGTCCGTTGGTATCGGCGCGATAAAGGGTAATGTTACCGGTCCAGACGCCCGCCGTGAACTGGATGTTGCGGCTGGGGCTGATGGTTTTAAGATGAGGATAATCTTCGGAATAGCGTAGTTCCACCGTGCCGTTAAAGGTATCGGCCACTTCAGCGGGGCCCCGATAAGCCGTGATTTTAACCTGCTTGGCCACGCCGGCGGTCCACTGACTTTCCCACCCGCCCGTGCTCATCTCTAATTTAAATTCACTGATGTTAAAGACCTCGATGTTGGGCGAAGCAAAGGCGGTCACGCCCTGCTCCAAGCTTTGCAAGTTAAGAACATAGGTGCCGGTATTGGTGAAGGTTATTGCAACCTCCCGGTAACCCTGATTAAAGGTCGTGGTCAAAGGGCAGGGCTCGCCGTTGATTTGACAATATTGCGGCGCATTGGTGGTGATGTTAATGCCGCTGTCCACGTAGGCCACTTGGTTAAAGTAGCAATCAGTGGCATAGAGCGCGGCCGTAAACGCTACATTGAGTTGATGCGATAAAGGCAGGCCCGCATAACCCGGGCCTGAGAATTGGGCCAGGCCGGCGGTATCGGCACCGGGGCGATAAGTCATGCCGGGCACGATGGCCAAAACCTTCTGGTAATTGTCCGGGTCGACCGTGATTGACGCACTTTGACCCGTGACACCTTGGGCTGCTGTCGGCAGGTCATTAGGTTTGGTGGAAACAAAAAATGTGGTTTGCGAAGAGCCGGTGGTGGCGCGATAAATCCGGGTATGCAACTTTATGCTCCCGCCGGAAAAACCTTGATCAATAATCCAAGCGGCGGTGGGTGAATCCGCCTCATAATCAGGATGTCCCTCAGCCACGTAAATCACGCTCTGTGTAGGCTGCACATAGTCCATGCCCGGCAGGGTAAGGTAAACGGGGTCATGATATTCCAGATAGGGGTTGTTGTAGCAGTCCTGCGCCTGAACGACGGTTTCATAGGATAAACCGGCTGTCATGACGGCAGTCATGGTAACGGTAAAGTGATCAAGGGTGGGATGATGCACCACCGTAAAGGCCGTTGATTCCCCGTCAAGGACGACATCATCGCCACTGGCGATGATCTTCTGCTGCTGGCCCGCTCTGGTCAACGTAAGGCTGACGGTCGCTTGGCCGTTGACGGATGTGGCTGTAAGGGGCGTCATCCCGTCATCGGATAAGGCTGCTGACAAGGTGATATTCCGGTCGCCTCCGGCAGCAGTAAGCCGGTTGCCGAAAGTATCGCAAACATAGATCGTCATTGTGACCGGCTGTCCGGCCGTAACCTGGGGAGGGGTTTCATTACTTCTTCCCCAAATACCCGCCACCTGTTCACCGGGACGGAAGGTCTGGCCGGGCATGACCACCACGTAGCGCGTCGGCAGCGAAGGATTAATATCAACATCAAAGCTTGGATCAGAACTGGAGCTCACACTGCCGCAGGTGGCCCACAAGCGCAGGGCATCGCCTGTCCGGTAAATGACAAAGTTCGAAACTTGCCAAGTGCCGTCGCCTTCGAATTCTTGACCTGGAATCGTATGATGGCTAAACGAGGTCGGATCAAAAGCCTCTCCGCCTTGGGGAATAACCCAAAGGTTGACTTCCCCGTTGATGGCGCCCGGTGAGGTGATGAGGTTATCCCATTCGTCATAGGCCTGGAGGTTCAGGGCCATCGGCTGGCCCGTTAATTGCGGCGTGCTGATGTTGTTGAACGTAAAATGGTGAAGGTCACCATGACACATCGGTACGGATAGCAGGTTGGGGGTCAAGCCGACGCTGGTTGCTGTCAAGGTCTGATGGCCGTTCATTACTTTCCTAAGATTGACCGTAAATACGGCGCCACTGTGGACCACCTGCGACGCCGGTTGAATCGAACCGCCCCAATCGGGCGATTCCTCATAGGCCATGCCGGCCTCGGCAGAAGAATTTACTATATTATAATAATCGTCGGTGACGTAAACCGTGACCTCAAAAGGATGACTGGCGATCACCGGTGCGATGCTGCCGGACCGGCCGCTGCCGGAAGAGGCCGACCCGCGGAGCAATTGCTGATCAGCATGAATAATTATGAGACGGCTGGCCGCGCCCGGCAGGACGGTGATGGCCTGCGACTGGTTCTGCGTGATTGTTTTGGGGTCAGGCGCAACATTTTGGGCCTGTAAACAAATCGAACTGCCTGCATAAAGCAACTGAACCGATGCCGTGGCTTGACCATCTTGAAACTGGACATGCTGGGCCACTACCCGGTTCGCGCCGTTCACCCCGCCGCCGATGGCCACCAGGTCAACCTGTCCTTGATAAGGGACCGGGTCCGTCCCGTCGGTGGCATGAAGGGTAATGGTTTTTGTTTCGCCGGCCGTCCAAGCAGCGGGCAGATCAAAGGTCACCTGCCGCATCACCACCACCGGTACGTCCGTGTTGCCCGGGGTAATCCCGGGCCGGCTTGAATCCGTATTGGCCACGCCCAGGGTTATGCTCTGATTGCTGCCTGGTGAGAGCGTCACCCCAAATCCTGAATAACCACTTTGAATCGCCGTGCCAAAGGTTTCGTCCAAGCGGTGAGGATTATTAATAAAGGCCCCCGTACTGGCTGATAATTCAGCCAAGGCAAAGCTGCTTTTATAATGATGGTTCTCGTCGCAAGTCACCACCAGCGGGGAGAAGGCAATGCCTTGAATCTGAGGTTGGGCCGCGCCCGTTTTTCCCGTGCCTTCGACAAAATGTTCTCCTGGCAATATAACCGTTAACTGGGTATCGGCCATCATATAGGATGGCATGAAAAGCAGCGCCAAAAATAGTGTTTTTAATATCACTTTCAGTTTAACCATGACATCATCACTCCTCATACTTTTTCGACCGGTTGGCGGTTCTCCTTTGGCGTTGCATGGGCAAGGGGCCACTGCCATAGCCCTCTTCATGGTCAGTCCATCCGGTCAACGGATGGCCAACCCCGGGCTCAAGGGCCACCTCCTACAAAGAGTGTACGCCTTAAGGGTGAATGAGCTTTCAATGTCCGGTCAAAAGCGGGGCATAAGAATGTCAAAAAAATATCGATGAAATGTCATTCCGATGAGGAGCGGATTAAACGAAAGGGAGGAACCATGGATATTAATGCCCGGCCCCATGTCAAAATGGGTTCTAACCGGTCAGGCCTATAAGGACAATGACCATATAGTTCTGCGGGAAAATGCTAAAGTGATGGCTGCAGGGTTTTGTGAATCTTGGTGATGTCATAGCCGTGCCCGGCAATGCGCTGCAAGAGCGTTTGATAAAGGCTTTCATCCATGCTTGGCGCGCGGGACAAAATCCATAAAAATTGCCGGTTTGGGCTGCCCACCACGGCATAGCGGTAATCATGATCGAGCTCAATGATCCAATAATCCCCGGCAAACCATAAAAAGAAACTGACCTTAAGCTTGGAGGCGTCCTTGCCGTCCGCAATCCAGGCCCGGCCTTCGATTTTATTCAGGGAGCCGTCCAACGTCTTTTTCCGGCATTGGTTCACGACCTTAATCTTCCCATCCGGCCGCAGCGAATAGGTGGCGGTCACGGCCGTGCAGTCTTTTTCAAACCAGGCTGGAATCGTGGCGATCTCGTACCAGGTGCCCAGGTATTTTTGAAGATCCACGTTGGACACGGTTTTTAATGGCGGCCCGGCAGGCACATGCGTGCACGCGCCCAAAAGCACCATGCCCAAAACCGCCGCCAGCTTGCCAAAACATTTGTGAAGTCGTCTCATGCCTCCACCTCTTTTGGCCTTTTACTCCGCCATCATCAAGGTACTCGTAAGAGCCCGGCTATTGGACTGCATTGCCACACAATGATACCAAGTATTATGTTAATGTATACAGAATAATTAATGGCCGGCACCCGGCACTCTGGTGGAGACCATCCAGCGATACAACATTCATTCCATCGCTATTCCGCCTTTGGGCAGCGCGCCGGGTGGGCTCGAATGGTCCCAGGTCAAGCCGCGCATCGAGGTAGCACTCCAACCGCTTACTGAGGTGCGGGTTATCATTTATGAACCGAAAGGAGCGCCTGGAACTGATAAAATGGTTCATAACCGTGACGTGCCGGCTATGACAGCAGGCCGCACTGGTGGCGCTGATGAACCGCTATCTAGGAAAGGACAAATTTCTTAAATTATCAAAAGCAATTAAGTAAGCCCATCCCCTTTGATGGCTTGGCGCTAAATGACGGCTGGTAATCTCTTCTTGCCTGGGTCAGGCTGGCATGATATAAAATGAACTTGTTGCTGCGGCAGGAAGGTGAATTTGGTTGTTTCTCCGGTCGCTGTTGAAAACAGACTTTTGTCGGCATTTTGGTGCCGACGCGCCCACCGGCAACAAAAACTTATAACGACTAGCGCAGGATATGCCAATGCCTGAAATCGATCTTTCCATCCTCACCGCTTATTTTAGCAGCCAGCCGGATATTTTATTTGCCGTATTATTCGGTTCGCAGGCCCAAGGGAAAACAACACCTTTGAGTGATTTGGATATAGCGGTATTGTTCACAGAACCAATGGAGCCATTGCACATGGCCAATCGCCAACTGGATATAATCTGTGCGCTCATCGATAGTTGCAAAATAAATGATGTTGATATTGCTATTCTGAACGGCGCCAGCCCCTTTTTAAGATTCCAGGTTGTCAAAGAGGGCCGCCTGCTTTACGCGGCCGATGAAAAAAGCTACTTTCACTATAAGGCTCAGTCCTTTGGTCTTTATCAGGATATAAAACCGATGTATGATTTGTATTTCTCCAAAACAGCCGCAGACTTAAATCGAGGATTACATGGTTGACCGGACTGTCATTCAAAAAATCCTGCAATCCCTTAATGATTCCCTGGATCATCTTAAATCCAAACAAGGTATTACCTTTGCAAAATACAAAAACGACAAGGATTTACAGGCTGTTATTGAAAGACGTCTGGAAACATCAATTCAAGCCTGCATTGATATCGGCAATCATATTGTTGCGCAGGACAATCTGGGGCGGCCTGATACTTATGGAGCAATTTTTACGCTCCTGGCCGAACACCATATCATTTCCAACGAACTGGAAAAGACATTAAAAAAAATGGCCGGGTTTCGAAATGTGCTGATTCACGAATACCGGGAAATTATAGTAGAAAAAGTCTATCAGGTCTTTAATCAACATCTCAACGACTTTTATGCGTTTGCCCAAGCGGTTATGAAATACCTCTGATCTTTCCGTAATTCATGAAAACCTTTGGGTTGGCAACCAGACAAAGGACTATTATGAGATTGCAATGGTGAGGCCAACGTTTTTTCGGCTAGGCGGATCAGCGGATTAGTAACGAGGGCCAAAAGAATTCATGTCTTCAGCGGTCATCATCCTGACTTGGCCTTTAATTTCGTCACTTCTCCATTGCCTTCACTTTAGCCACCCTGCGTTCGTGACGAGGTGCATGAGAGAAGTGGGCGTTTAAAAAAGCCCTGACGATTTCCTTGGCTGCTTCACTGCCAATAACCCTGCTGCCCAGGCAGAGCACATTCATGTCATCATGTTCCACCCCCTGGCGGGCGCTATAGGTGTCATGGCAGACCGCTGCCCGGACGCCCTTCATTTTGTTGGCCGCGATCGAGGCGCCCACCCCGCTGCCGCAAATGAGAATACCTTTGTCAGCCTGCTGTGCCTGCAGCACTTGACCCAACGCCCGGGCAATATCAGGATAGTCCACGGGCTGCTGATCATAGGTCCCGATATCCTTAAGCTCATACCCCTGCTCGGTCAGCTCTGTAAGCAACGCTATTTTTAAACTCAGACCCGCATGGTCCGCGCCCATTACAATGGTCATGATTCACCTCGTTTCCCAAGACACTTCAGCGGCTGGATATTGCTTCAGGGCTGCAACCGTTCTTTGATTTTAGCCACAATCACCGGAGCATCAAACCCGTATTCTTTCATTACCCTGGCGCCGGGCGCGGAAGCGCCGAAGCGGTCAAGACCGACAATCAGCCCGTCCTGGCCTACATAATTGGCCCAGCCCAGGGTGGCCCCAGCCTCAATCGCCACTTTCAATTGGAATGGCCCCTTTAGAATGCTGTCCTGGTACGCCTGCGGCTGTTCGGCCAACACCTCCCAGGAGAGCATGGATACCACCCGGCTGCCGAGACCTGCTTCTGCCAATATCTTTTGTACCTCAAGCGCCAGAGACACTTCTGAACCTGTGGCCAGCAATAAGATCTCGGATTTTGACCCTTTTTCAGCCAGCACATAGCCACCCAGATGCGCCTTATCTTTGATGGGATAAACCGTGGTGTCCAGCACCGTCAGGTTTTGGCGGGTCAGCACCAATGCTGCCGGTTTGCGGCGCTCCATGATCAGCTGCCAGGCCACCGTAGTTTCATTGGCATCAGCCGGTCTAAAGACGGTTAAATTGGGAATGGCCCGCAGGGCCATGAGCTGTTCCACCGGCTGATGGGTGGGCCCGTCTTCTCCGAGGCCAATACTGTCATGGGTGAAAATAAAGGTGGACGGGATGTCCATCAAGGCGGCCAGGCGGATGGCCGGGCGCATGTAATCGGAAAAGATTAAAAAAGTGGCGCCGTAAGGCCTGAGCAGACCGCTTAAGGCCATGCCATTGACAATGGCGCCCATGGCATGCTCCCTCACCCCAAAGTGAAAGTTGGGGCATCCGTAATGGTCGCTGTTAAACTCGCAATAGCCCTTTAGCTGCGTGCCGGTGGAAGGCGCCAGGTCGGCCGAGCCGCCTATGAGCAGGGGAATCTGCTTGATCATGGCATTGAGCACAGTGCCTGAAGCTTTGCGCGTGGCCAGCGGGGCTTCGGGAGTGAATACTGGCAAGAACTTATCCCACTCAGGCTTCAGACCATGGCCCAGCAGGGCCTTTAGCTCTTCGGCCGGTTCAGGAAATTGTTTCTGGTATTGCGCCCATGAAGCCTGCCATTCAAGTTCCAAATCCTGACCCTTGGAACGCAATTGCCCGAAAAAGTCCTTAACTTCGTCGGGAATATAAAATGTTTTGTCCTGCGGAAAGCCAAAGAAAGCCTTGGCGGCCTTCAGTTCCTCTTCGCCGAGCGGTTCGCCATGAGCTGCGGCGGTGTCCTGTTTATGCGGACTGCCGTAACCAATATGCGTTTTGGCCTTGATCAAGGTGGGCTTGGTTTTTTCAGCCTGGCCCAGATGCAGGGCCGAGGTTACGGCCTGCACGTCATTGCCGTCGATCTCGATCACCTGCCAGCCATAGGCTTCAAATCTGTTCTTCACGCTTTCCGTAAACGCAAGGTTGGTGGTGCCTTCAATGGAGACATGGTTGTCATCATAAAAGAAGATCAGCTTTCCCAGTCTCAAATGACCGGCAATGGAGGCCGCTTCCGAGGCCACGCCTTCCATCAAGTCACCGTCACTGCAGATGCCGTAGACATGGTAATCGATCAGGTTCAATCCGGGCCGGTTATAATGGTCCGCCAGATAGCGTTCGGCCATGGCCATGCCCACCGCATTGGCAAAGCCTTGGCCCAAAGGTCCGGTGGTGGTTTCCACGCCCGGGGTCAGGCCGTATTCGGGATGACCGGGCGTGCGGCTGCCCCATTGCCGGAAAGTCTGAAGGTCCTCCATGCCCAGGTCATAACCGGTCAAATAAAGCATGCTGTAAAGCAGGGCCGAGCCATGGCCTGCGGAGAGCACAAACCGGTCCCGGTTGAGCCAATGGGGGTGGGCTGGATTGTAATGCATGACCTTGGTCCAGAGCACGTAGGCCATGGCCGCCGCGCCCATGGGCATGCCGGGATGACCGGACTTGGCTTTTTCCACCATGTCCGCACTTAACAGCCTGATGGTGTTGATGTACATGTCTTCCAGTTTCTGTTTGCTCATCGTTTAAATCCTTTCCCCATGGTGTTGGTCTTGATCACGTTTCTTGGTTTCAACACCGCTGCCAACGCAGCATCCAACGCAGCCGGAGAGGATAAAGCCCGGCTTTTGCTGTCATGATCCCAGCCCTCCTTTTTCGTCCTTGAGGCTTTTTTGTGCAATTCTGGTGATCACGAACACCGCCACCATGGTGGCCGTCAAGCCCATCCAGAAGATCATCTCCCGGCCCGCACCATGCCGGGAAGCTTGACCGGCAGCAATGGCGGTAAGCGACCGGGCCGCCGTGCCGAAGTAAACATACATCACCGAGCCGGGCAGCATCCCCAGGGCCGTGCCCCAAATATACGGCCAAAAAGGAACTTTGGTGATGCCCAGGGCATAATTCATGAGACTGAACGGAAAGACCGGACTTAAGCGCATGAAGAAAACCAGACGGAAGCCCTGGCGTTCAATGGCATGATCAATTTTGGTAAACGTGGTATTGCCTCGGATTTTTTGGGCTATCCAGGCCCTGGCCAATGTTCTGCCGGTCATAAAGGCGGCCGCGGCCCCCGCCAGGGCGCCCGCAAACATGATGGTTGTTCCCCAGCCCAAACCGTAAAGAAACCCGGCGCTCACGGTGATCATCCACACCGGTAAAAAGAGAAGACAAGCCGCCACATACAGGATGATCAAGACCACGGCACCAACCGGTCCCAGGGACTGAAGCCACTGGAGCACGGTCAGCAGGTATTGTCTAACCGGCAGCAGCAACGCTGCCAGAAAAAGCAGAATCAGAATAACCGCCGGGCCAAGAATGCGAATCATGGTTTTGCGGTGGCTTTGTGTTTGTACCATGGGACCTGCCCCCCTTGTGCCGGCCGCCCACGCATGGCCGCCCCATGCGCTGCTGCGGGATCATGATCGCTGGACAATGGCTTTGGAGCTGCTCGCTAAGATGTAAACGGACAATAATATACGATCAGGCCTTTGGACAGTGGTTCGGTGACATCACGCCAGCCTTACAATTATGGCAAGACCATTATACGCTTATGGGTCCATT
>CAYVTN010000083.1:0-9749 GCA_964454395.1 uncultured bacterium
GGAGACGCAACATACATAAGGTTTTTAATGATTTTAAGTCCGACAGGCTCCTAGGGTCGCGATTTTAGGTGTAAAAAGAGCTCCGGCCAATCCTTTACTGACCAAGGCCAAGGCCGCAATTCCGGCTAAAACCAGTATTTTCCGCTCTTTGCTTTCGTCATGAAACAGCGCCGATTGGAAAAAGGCCGCCGTCCGTCCGGCCAACTTTTTCAAGACCCTGCGCCAAGCCCACCGCCGCTCTTGAACACTTTTATCTTGCAGCAAAAGACCGGCGGGATACAAAGCCAGTATGCCGGCCAGAACCAGCGCTTGCGCCAAATGCCGTTGCAACCGGTCCGCTGCATACCTTCCTTGAATCGCTTGTTTAAATTGTTTCGCCTGTTCGTCCCAGCGTTCATAAGGATAAAAAATCAAATGACCGCCGCCAATAGTTGCGGTTAGCAGACTGCCTTGCAGCAGATCGTCATGCGGAATCCGGAAAGTAAGGAGCGCGAAGAAAGCCGTACCGAAGGGCACCAGTATTTGCCCGTCTTGCACAAGGACCCGGGAAAAATCCGGCTTCGCATCCGTGTCATAACCGACTATTTTTTCCTGGTATTTTTTGCGAAGCCTTGCCAAAGCGAGCCCTAAGACGGCCAGCCGGTGCAGGACATCCAGCTCGAGTAATGCTTGCATGACCTTCACCAGCGGATTACCGGGGACAAAGAACGGCTCCAATGAGATGATTTTTTGATTCTGTGCCAGCAGCCTTTCCAGCGGCGTACGCTGGTGGTGCAGCAGTGTAAAATAAGGATTCACCAGATCCTGGTGCTGCCGGCGAGGCTTAATCGACATACACGCCATGCCCTGGGCCTGCAGCTGTTGCAGAATCTGGCCGGTGTGATACCTTCCGGTCACCAGCACTGCGGAATGGACATGCTACTCCTGCATACGGGCCTCCAGGTTGCGGACAAAATTCCGGCTTCGTTTGTCGGCGTTGTCGTAAAAATCCGCGGCATCTTTGAGCAGCGCATCCAGGCGAAAGAGTTCGGGGGTGATGACCCCGCCGGGATGGAATCGTCGGCAGAAATCCGCAAAGGCCGACACTTGGTATTGCCCGGGGTTGAGGCGGTACTGGGTCACCTCTCCGGGCGTGGCGGAAATATTGAGCATTTTTTCCATGATCTCCAGCCGCCGCTCAAGCTGATCCAGTTCAGCTTGCCCGGGCCGCGTGTACAGCCGCTGGCGCAGGCGCGCATCCAATTGCCCCAGTTCCCGGTAGAGGGCACCCGCATCTAAACCCGCAACACCGGAGCGGGCCTGGTTCAGGTATTGCTTCACATGCGGGCCGGCCGGATGGATCAGACCGGCCTTACGGGCTTGACTTGCCAGGAACCGGGCATACTTCAGCACGGAATGCTCGCGGCTTTGAAATTTTTTCCCCTGTTGGTCAAACGCCTTTAAAGCCGGAGAATAAAGCTTGGGCTTGATCTGGTCCAAGGCTTCCCGTAAATCTAAAATATATCCCTGGCTTTCGCTGGTGACAAAATTTTCCACGCTGTCGCGGCCTGCACGGTATTGCACCGCATTTTCAACCCCGGTCAGAGCAATGGGATGCCGGCCGGTCGCGGCGTAATATTCCGCGCCGGACATGCGGCCCTGGTGCACAAAATAGTCGCCCACCTCCCTTCGGGCGCGCGCGTCCGGAAAACTGGAAAGCGTGCGCACATTCAAGGGCAGCGAAGCGCCTTCCACGCCCACCAGCCGGATGCCCAAGCTGCCGCTGAGATAATCCAGCAGCTTGGCAATATTGCTCTGCACTTCGTAATTGCAATGCAGATCCTGAATGTGTATCACCAGCCCGCGCGTGCCGGAAATGGCCCGGGTAACAGTGCCGTATTGGCCGGGAATATCAACGGTGCGGCTTCAAATTGGATCTGATTGGGGCGAAGGGCGGGCTGGTCAAAAGCCCAGGTGAGAAAAGGTAAAAGGAAGGTAAGTTCGATCACTAAAACAATCAAACGAAGCCTGAAATAATGCCCGGGAGTTCGCCATGCAGAAATAGTGATATACTTTCCGGCTTCGCGAGAGGTCATACTCCTCGGCGGCTCCCATCCTGATTATTTTTTTATTTAATATAGCATGATTTCCCCTCCTTTTTCAAATCATGGATTTCAATAAAATATCCGGTTTCAAAGTTCAACTACAATCTTGTTTTATTTTGCAACAAAAGCACTTACATAAAAAATGTCGTCAGGCGCGTTGGATGAAAAAACCGGCCGGCGGCGCTGGAAGAACGGTTAGTTCCATAGCTGCAGTTTATTAATTAGTTCCTGTTGCGGAAAGGTGTTTTTAAATGATCCCGCTCTCCTGTAGGGGCTGTCCATAGATGCCCGATTTAGGGGTATAATACGCCCCTACAGGGCCGGCTTGGATAGCGTGCCATCTGCTTAAAACCAGGCGGACAAGGAAAATAAATTCTTCAGGGAAAGATTGTCATGACCCCAAAATTCAGGACTGAATGTAAAATCCAGGGCCATGTTGGTCCTGAACAATTTGAATCTCAACCCCAGCCCGGCTGCACCGTAAGCAGCCGTGGTCTCGGTGGCTACTTTTAACCCCAGACGCAGTACAATTTTTTTATCCATGGTCAATTCACTGCCCACATGGACCGATCCGATTTGGTCGGGCGACAGATAATGGGTTTCCAACGCAGCTTGCCAATCCAGCTTGTCCTGCCGGTAGAGCAACACATGCACGCCTGCCGCCAAGGTCAACGGCAAGGGATCATCACCCTGGTTCCATTCCACCGAAGGTCCGATATTCCGCAGCGCCAAGGCCAGGCGCCAATGGTCGTTCAATTGGTATTGTGCCCCAAAATCAAACGCCAGGTCGGCGGCATCGACCGGCCCCAAATAGAGCAGCACGCCTTTGCCTTGCACGCCAAGAGATAATTGATCGGTCAGGGGGATGCCTATGCCCAGGCCCATGACGATATCTTTCATATCCACTGCTGCGTCACCGGCGCCTTCATTATCAATTGGCGGTGCACTGCGGTAAAGCACCTGCAACCCGACCGTGCCCAACTCCGTCACCGGCAGGGCGGCCACCAGCATCTCGGTCGTCATGGATTCAATGCCCGCCACATGGGAGGCGATAATCTCATTGTGTCCGAGGTTACGCAAGCCGGCGGGATTGGCCAGCAACACGTCGGCACTGTTTTGCCAGGCAATGCCCGTGCCGCCCAGGGCTGTAAGCCGTGCGCTCACTTCCTGCAGGAGAATTCCCGCTCCGCTGGTCCCGGCCTGGGCGAAAAGAGACTGTGAACTTCCCATAAGCCCCAATCCCAGGAATAAAAGAATACATAGTTTTTTATTTTTCACTGCTGCCACCTCGGTGCGAAGATTGTCCGGATGATGTATTTTAACAAATATTATCCATTTTTCATTACTCAACTTTGGCAAATGTGAGTTCATTAATTGTTTTATATCGCTTGCATTCATCGCCAGGGCGACACGGGAACATGTTTTTTTAAAAAAAGTATTGCCTTTCAAAGCTTAATGTCTATAATAATTGCCAATTATCAACGGTGTTTAAGCCGGTGAAATCCAAGGAAAGAGGTGGCGACCTACCATGCCTTTAGTCGGAAGTAAGGAAATGTTTGCCAAAGCCTATGAGGGCGGCTACGCGATCGGTGGTTTTAATGTCAACAATATGGAAATTCTACAGGGCATTGTGGATGCGGCCAATGAAGTCAAATCTCCTTTGATTTTGCAGGTTTCCGCGGGGGCGCGCAAATATGCCCGTCATGAATACCTGGTCAAGTTGGTGGAGGCCGCCGTGGCCACCACTGATATTCCCATTGTGCTTCATCTGGACCACGGCGAAGACTTCGAAATTTGCAAATCCTGCATTGACGGCGGTTTTTCTTCGGTCATGATTGATGCCTCCGGCAGGCCGTTTGCGGACAATATCGCGGAAACCAAAAAGGTCGTGGATTATGCCCATGCCAAAGGCGTCAGTGTGGAAGCTGAACTAGGCACCTTGGCCGGGGTGGAAGATGCTGTCAATGTTTCTGCCGAAGACGCCACCTACACCAATCCCGCCCAGGTAAAGGAATTCGTGGAGAAAACCGGCGTTGACTCCCTGGCCATCGCCATCGGCACTTCCCACGGGGCTTACAAATTCCAAGGTGAAGCCAAATTGGATTTTGACCGTCTGGAAAAAATCAAGGGCCTGGTTCCGGGCTTCCCCATTGTGCTGCACGGTGCTTCTTCCGTGCCCCAGGAATTGGTGGAGCAATGCAACAAGTTCGGCGGCGAACTCCCGGGCGCCAAGGGCGTGCCCGAGGAAATGCTTCGTCAAGCCGCAGCCAGCGCGGTATGCAAAATCAACATTGACACCGATCTGCGTCTGGCCATGACCGCCACCATCCGTAAAATTTTCACGGAGAAGCCCAAGGAATTCGATCCGCGCAAGTATCTTGGCCCTGCGCGCGATGCCATTAAGGCTATAGTGAAGCATAAAATCGTTAATGTCCTGGGCAGCGACAACAAGGCCTAAGGCAAGGTTCCGATTGCCACAGCGCAAGCAATCCCACCGGGTGCAGGTGCACAAGATCTTTTCTGCGCCCGGTGGTGACTAGAAAGGCAAAAAATAGTTTGGCCCCGCTCTAGCCGCAGTCATATTGCCGCCGTGGGGTAATAAGATAACAAGACAGCAATTTTTCATTTCCAACGTTTTCCCAACGTCCAAATCGACTTACCCCCGCAAAGTCGGCCGGGCTTGGTGCCGTACCCGGCCCAGGCTTGGCAATAACGATTGCCGTCTCTTTTGGCTGGTCTCGATTTTTCAATTTTGATAAAACACAGGTGAACACTCATGGGACAATTACTGGATAAATTTAAAACCCTTAAACAAGAACTGCTCAAGACCCATCATGTAGGTGAAGAAAATAAAATCATCATCCAGGTGGGTTCGGCCACTTGTGAAAATGCGGCTGGTGCGCAGGAGGTTCGACAGGAATTTGAAAAACTGGTTTCCGCCTCCGGTCGGGAGGACATTATTATTAAACAGACCGGTTGTACCGGCCGGTGCTCACGGGAACCCATTGTAGGTGTCTATTTCCCCAATCAATTTCCCCTGAAATATGAAAAGGTCTCTCTGCCCAAAGTCAATGACATCTTTCAACAACACGTGCTGGGCGGCCAGCCGGTGGTCTCACTGATTCTGGACAAAAAAACCACTCATATGTATTCCCGGGTGGTGACCTTTGCCTCGCTCTCCACGGTCAGCACGGCCTCTGCTGAAAAATGGTCCAACCTTTTCCTGGAACGACTTCAAGCTAAAAACTTGCCTCAAGGCTCGGTGCGCAGTTTTACCGGTGGCTGTCTGGGTCTTTATCCCGCCGGCGAAGAAGGCAATAAAGTGGGCATGCTGGTCTTCCCCGAAAAAGTGGTTTATGAAGTGGAAAACGTCGAGGAACTGGACCAGATTATTGAATCCCACTTCGTGGCTAATGAAATTTACGAGCCTCATCTGGCGGCTATCGATCCTCTGATCAAACGCTTCTTTACCCTTTACGGAGACGTGGCCTTTTTCAACAAACAAACCCGCTTAACCCTGCGCAACAGCGGCATCATTGATCCCGAGTCCCTCAAGGACTATCTGGCCAACGACGGGTTTGAAGCCCTGGCCAGAGTGCTCGATGAACAGCAACCGCAAAAAATCATTGAGGCTGTCAAAGCCTCGGGCTTGCGTGGTCGTGGTGGCGGTGGTTTTCCCACTGGCATCAAATGGCAAATGATGGTGGATAATCCTGATCCTATTAAATACGTGGTCTGCAACGCCGACGAAGGTGATCCGGGAGCCTACATGGACCGCAGCACTTTGGAAGGCGATCCCTTCAGCGTGATCCACGGCATGGCCATTGGTGCTTATGGTATGGGCGCACACAAAGGTTATATTTATGTGCGGGCCGAATACCCCTTGGCCATTAAACGGCTGGAAATCGCCATTGAACAATGCCGGGAAGCAGGCCTCCTGGGCGATAACATCTTGGGCTCGGATTTCAGTTTCGACTTGGAAATCCGCCTGGGCGCGGGCGCCTTTGTATGCGGTGAAGAAACAGCACTCATGCTTTCCATCACCGGCCGGCGCGGCCAACCTCAAATCCGGCCGCCCTACCCAACGGAAAAAGGGCTGTGGGGTCATCCTACCGTCATTAACAACGTGGAAACCTGGGCCAATATCCCGGTGATCATCCGCCACGGCGCCGATTGGTTTGCCCGTATCGGGACGAAAAAAAGCAAAGGCACCAAGGTGTTCGCCCTGGCCGGCAAGATTAAAAACTCCGGTCTGGTGGAAGTACCCATGGGCACTACCTTGCGTGAGATCATCTACGACATCGGCGGCGGGGTGGAAGACGGCCGTACACTCAAAGCCATCCAGACGGGCGGACCTTCGGGCGGCTGTATTCCTGCTTCTCTAGTGGACACGCCGGTTGATTATGATTCCCTCTCGCAAGCCGGTTCCATCATGGGTTCCGGCGGCATGATCGTGCTTGACGACGAAGATTGCATGGTGGCCACTTCCAAATTCTTCCTCGAATTCACCCAGGAAGAATCATGCGGCAAATGCGTACCCTGCCGGGAAGGAACCCTGCGCATGTTGGAAATCCTGGAACGCATTACCGAAGGTAACGGCACCCTGGAAGATTTGGATAAATTGGAACGTTTGGGCAACATGATCAAAAAGACCTCGCTGTGCGGCCTGGGTCAGACCGCGCCCAATCCCGTGCTGAGCGCCCTTAATAATTTCCGTGATGAATTCGTTCAGCACGTGACGGAAAAGCGCTGTCCCACCCGCAAATGCGCCCAACTGATCCGCTATGAAATTGATCCGGAAAAATGCACCGGCTGTACACTCTGCGCCCGTCGCTGTCCGGTTAATTGCATTGAAGGTCAGCCCCGGCAGGCCCATAGCATTATTCAGGAAAAATGTATTAAATGCGGCAACTGCTTTACGGTGTGCAAATTTGATGCGGTGCTGAAAAAGTAGGGGGTTGACATGTTGAACCCCTATTTGAATAGACATTATACAAAAAGGACGTCGTCGGCAGCTTTGGCGAGTTGAATTATTGCTGACGCAGATTTTTTAAAAAGGACGTGAAGCCATCATGAAACAAGTGACTTTAACTATTGATGATTCGATCATAACGGTGCCGGAGAAAACCACTATCATGCAGGCGGCTCAAACCATTGGTATTCATATTCCCCGTTTGTGTTATCATCCTGATTTGTCCATGGAAGGCGCCTGCCGTATTTGTATCGTCGATGTGGAAGGATCGAGAACCTTTCAGACGTCTTGCTCCACCGAGGTGCGTGAAGGCATGAAGATCAAAACCAATTCTCCTGAGATCCGGCAAGCGCGCCGTGATTTGGTGGAGCTGATTCTGGACAACCATCCCAAAGAATGCCAGACCTGCGAACGTGATGGGCAATGCGAATTGCAGGATCTGGCCTATGCTATGGGTGTGCGGGAACGGCTGTTCGAAGGCAAACGCAAGCGTTTCGAAAAGGATGACTCCAGCCTCTCCGTGGTGCGTGACTCGGAGAAATGCATCCTCTGCCGTCGTTGCGTACGGGTCTGCAGTGAAATCCAGAGCGTCCACAATCTCCAACAGATGCATCGCGGCGTTAAAACCCTGGTGACCCCTGCTTATGAAGCGGACATGAAGGATTCGGTCTGTATCAATTGCGGCCAATGTATTAATGTCTGTCCCACGGCTGCGTTTTTAGAAAAACGGGAGACGGACAACGTGTGGGCAGCCCTGGCTGATCCCGGCAAACATGTGGTGGTGCACATCGCGCCCTCCATTCGTGCGGCCATTGGTGAAGGGTTCGGCCTAGCGCCGGGAACACCGGCCACCAAACAAACCGTGACCGCCCTGAGGCGTCTTGGGTTTGACCAGGTCTTTGATACTAATTTTGGAGCAGACCTGACTATTTTAGAAGAAGCGCACGAATTTGCCCTGCGGCTTAAGGCTAATACCAAGCTGCCCCTGCTAACCTCCTGCTCGCCGGGATGGATTAAATTTCTGGAACATTTTTATCCTGAACTCATTCCCAACGCCTCTTCCTGCAAGTCCCCCATGAGCATGCTTTCGGTCCTGCTCAAGACCTTTTACGCGGAAAAAAACAACCTCAAACCGGAAGATATTTATGTGGTGGCCATCATGCCTTGCACGGCCAAAAAATACGAAGCCCAACGGCCGGAGCATCAAATGACCGAAAGCCTGCCCTATACAGACGCAGTGCTGACCACCCGTGAGCTGGTGTGGATGATCAAAGCCTATGGCATTGACTTTACCCAACTGCCGGAAGAGGACTTTGACAATCCCCTGGGCTTTTCCTCCGGCGCGGCTGACATCTTCGGCACCACCGGCGGGGTTATGGAAGCTGCCTTGCGTACCGCCGCAGAGAAACTGACCGGCAAGCCGCTGACCCACCTCGATTTCAAAGAAGTGCGGGCTGTGGAAGGCCTGAAGGAAGCTTCCTTGGAAGTGGGCGGCACCACCCTGAACGTGGCCGTAGCCAACGGTCTGGGCAACGCCAAGAAAATCCTGGACAAGGTCAAGAGTGGAGAAAAGCAATACCATCTTATCGAGATCATGGCCTGTCCCGGCGGCTGCATCGGCGGCGGCGGTCAGCCCTATCCGCCGGAAGGTCACTATGTATTGGATAAAGAGATTGTTAAATTGCGCGCCCAGGCCCTGTACACCATTGACGAGAAGAAGCAGGTGCGTAAGTCTCATGAAAATCCCTATATCAAAGAACTGTACACCAACTTTTTAGGAGAACCGGGAGGAGAAAAGGCCCATCGTCTGCTTCATACCACCTATGCCCCCCGAGAACCGAGAGGTATCAACCAATGAGCAACCAATTGAAGAGCACCCTGGATCAATCTATTCTGGATTTTATTGACGAATGTTTGCAGCGGGAACATCCCCGCAGCTACTTGATCTCCATTTTAAGCAAAATTCAGGAAAAGTACGGTTATCTTTCGCAGGAGCATATGAACGAGGTGGCTTATACCATGAACATCGCCACTTCCCGGGTTTACGGGGTGGCCACCTTTTATCATTTTTTTAGGCTCACGCCACAGGGCAAACACAAGATCTCCGTCTGCATGGGCACGGCTTGCTTTGTCAAAGGTGCGGACCGCATCCTGGAGGCGTTCCGAAGTGAGCTGGGTATTGATTTTGGCGAGACCACCACAGACGGCCTGTTTTCCCTGGATAACACCCGTTGTCTGGGCGTCTGCGGTTTGGCGCCGGTGGTCACTATCAATGATAAAGTCTACGGCCACGTGACCCCGCAACAAGTGCCGGATCTGATCAATAAAACCATGACGGAAGAAGCTAAATAATTCTCCCTAGGAGACTGTCGGAGAAGTCGAAAAATAGTAATTCTCATCACAATGTCTATATCTTGTGAAAAAAAATCTAAGTCCGACAGGCTCCTAGGCTGTACTGTTTTTTAGTTTTATTGATCCGGGCCAAGCTGCAAAAAACTTACTCAATGATATTGGCGGTAGCTAGGCCGAAAAAGAAATCAAAATCCACACAACCCTATCCGTCTGTTAACCCCGCTTTACACCAACCTAGGAGCCTGTCGGACTTTTTTGTTTGATGATATGGTATAATAACGAAGTCCCCCCCTTTTGCAAAGGGGGACCAAGGGGGATTTGATAAATGATTTTAACCTACC
>CAYVTN010000084.1:0-9692 GCA_964454395.1 uncultured bacterium
TCATCGACCGCGCCGGCAACCCTCTCTTGACCAATTCCAAACCGCGAAAATTAAAATCATTGGCCTATTACGAGAATAATCGTTTGCATATCAGTTTGTTATCCAGTCTGATTTTTGATAAAAAAATCAGATCGTCTATTTCCGAGATCGGCGGCGCGGTATTGACGGAGAGTTGCGATTATTTAATCAAGGATTTGGGGCGCAAAACGGTCATTGATGTTCATACCACCTCGCCTAAATTGGGCCGGGCCCAGGGAGAAAAAGTGAAAGGTTTTATCGTCGATAAATTGGCTATCCCCAAGGATACTATTGAGGTAAAATTAAGTACCATCAATGATCCGTTTTTAGAACGGGTTGACATTGAATGCCAACGCTAGTGTAATCAATGGAAGTAATGATTGATCCCGTCCGGTTGAAATGCCGGGCGGAATGGTGGGAGGTTAAACCATGAAAATAACGGCGATTGCCTTATGCAGTGCGCTTTTGATTCTGCTGTGCACCCTGCCCGGTCTGAGCAAGGATGACGGCATGCAAGATGTGATGTCATTGAGTGACAGTGATATGAACTCCATCCTTGATGAATTGATCGGAAAAATGAGCGATGAGCAACCACCGGCTCCTGTTGCGGAAGCCAAGCCGGAGCCAATGTCTGCGCCGAAAGAGGAAACAACAGCTCCACCGGAACCCGCAGCCGAAACCGCGGCAACAACCGCACCGGTGATGGCCGCTGGAAGCGGAAGTGCTGCCGGATCATGGTCTGAAGGAATAGGCGACTATGGACAAAGCCCTAAAGGGCCTGACAGTGCGGGCATGACCGGCAGTTCCGTGGCCCAGGGGGCTTCAACCTCCACTGAGCCCTCCGGTCCTGAATCGTCCACAGCTACCCCCGCACCGGAATCCCTGCTTGAAGGAGGAGACTTTGCCCAGGGGGGAGGAGCGGCCTTGGGACAAGCTTCCGGGGGGGCAGGCCTTGGACTCGATTATAGTGCCCAGAGTGCGGGTGGTCTTACGGAAACCGCGCCCACTGGAACAATGTCCTCGGATCAGGACCAAACTCAAGTTCAGGCGCTTTCTCCGGTACAGGATTCCACGCAGAGTGAGCCGCTGTCTTCCACCCAAGAGGAGCCGCTGTCTTCCACCCAGAGTGAGCCGCTGTCTTTTGCTCAGGAGGAGCCGCTGTCTTCCACCCAGGAGGAGCCGCTGTCTTCCACCCAGGAGGGGCCGCTGGCGTCCACGCAGGAGGGGCCGCTGGCGTCCACTCAGGAGTCTTACCAGACCCCGGCTCCTACGCAAGGGTCGTACCAGGATCAAGCTCTGGCGCCGGCTCAGGATTTGGCGCCTGCAACTGCAATGGAGCAATCACCGGCGCCCTCTGAGACGGCTGCCGCCCAACCTATAACATCGGCACCGGTATCCACAAATGCGGGCACGGCGGTTAGCACCATGTCCAAAGAGCCGACTGACGAAGAAATCAAAAATAGTTCCGTGGCCATTGCCAAGGAAGAGGACGATCAAATCCTTATTACAGTAGGTGACAAGGTCTATCTACCGGTGCCCAGTTTTAAGGCACTGCGGGTCAAAAATGACTACAACATTTACACCGGCACTAGAAAAAAAATATTTAACAGACAGCCTGATACCATGTGGTACAGAAAAGTTGGAAAACTCAAGGTTATTGCCGTCAATGACTTATATGTCCTGGGTGTGGTAATGGCTGCCAATGATGTGATCCGGAAAGGCGATGTGGTTTATATTAATCCCTAACTGGAATAGAGACGCTGTGCAGGGTGGGGGCACGGCATGCCGTGCCCCCACGGCTTACCATACAGCCACACCCGTATTGCGACTGTCTTGCTGAAGTGTTATAGGACTCAAAATTTTGAGCCCCTTTAGTGCTTTCAATGACCGGGTCAACTACAGTCAATCACGCCTCTTTAAAGCAGGACAGTTAAATTCACTGGAACAAGTCTTCCGCATATACTATAATCTGACCTTAAAAAATCAGGATGGCCATGAGTAACCGTCAACTGTTAAAGAAAAGCAAACGCCTTGTGATTAAAATCGGTTCCGCTCTCTTAACCGATGAACAAGGGTTGCTCAAAACCAGGTTTATGACCAAACTGGCCAAGGAGATCCGCCTGCTGCGCAGCCAGGGGAAAGAAGTGATTCTGGTCAGCTCCGGGGCCATTGCCGCCGGGTTGCAGGTCTTGAAAAAGCCGCGGCGCCTGGCTACTATTCCGGCCAAACAGGCCATGGCCGCCATTGGCCAGCCCCGGCTAATGCAAGCCTATAGCCGCGCCTTTGGACGCCAGGGTTTGCAGGTGGCGCAAGTGCTTCTCACCTCCGATGACATTCATCACCGGGAGCGCTATGCCCATGCCCGCAACGCGCTTTTTGAGTTGTTGAAACAAAAAGTGATTCCTATTTTTAATGAAAATGACACGGTGGCGGTCAGCGAGATTAAATTCGGCAACAACGATATTTTATCAGCCCATGTCACCAATCTGGCGGAAGCGGATGTGTTGGTCGTTCTGACCGACGTGGCTGGGCTTTACCGCCAGAATCCCAAGTTTCATCCCCAGGCTGAATTGATCGGAGAAGTAGAAAAGATAGATGCCTCGATTCACGCCATGGCCTCCGGGGTGGGCAACAGTTTGGGCACAGGCGGTATGACGTCCAAGATTAAAGCTGCTGAAAATGTGGTGGGCTTCGGCGAGGAAATGATCATTGCCAATGGCCGTCTGCCCATGGTTCTGCCCAGACTTATGGCCGGCGAGCCTCTGGGCACCATTTTTTATCCCCGGGGCGACAAATTGGCGGCCCGTAAAAGCTGGATCGCCTTTGCGCTCAAGACCAAAGGCATGCTGCAATTGGATGAAGGCGCCTGCCGGGCCATTAAAAATCTGGGCAAGAGCCTGCTGCCGTCAGGTGTCAGAAACGTAAGCGGTGTTTTTAAACAGGGCGATTGCGTGGAACTGAGCGACATGCAAGGTCGTGTATTTGCCAGGGGACTGATTAATTATGACGCCCAGGCGGTTCAGGTTCTGATGGGCGCCAAGACAACTGAAATCGAGGGCCGGTTGGGGTATAAGAACAGCGATGAACTGATCCATCGCAATGATTTGGTTGTACTTAGTTAAGAACAAGACGTCCCGCCTGAAAAGCGGAAGTCCAAGGAGGACCACATGTCTTTGCGTGATGAAATAATCAAGCTGGCCATCGGGGCCAGAGAAGCGGCGCGCGAGCTGGCCAAGGCCGGCGCTACAAGGAAAAATCAGGCGTTGCATTACATGGCCGACCATCTGGTGGCACATGCGCCTGAGATTATGGCCGCCAATCAAAAAGATTTGGATGCAGCCAAGGCAGCCGGCATCAGCGGCGCCCTGCTCGACCGGCTGATGCTTAATGAACAGCGGATCCAGGCCATGGCTAAGGGGCTGCGGGAAATTGCTGAACTGCCTGATCCGGTCGGGGAAGTGGAACATGAAATCGTCCGGCCCAATGGCCTGCGCATCGGTAAAATGCGCGTGCCCCTTGGAGTCTTGAGCATGGTCTACGAAGCCCGTCCCAATGTGACCGCCGATGCCGCGGGCTTATGCCTCAAATCGGGCAATGCCGTGATTTTGCGCGGCGGCAGTGAAGCCAGCCACAGCAATGCGGAGATCGGCAAATGGGTGGCCCAGGGCGTGACCCAGGCCGGCCTGCCCGCAGCCGGTGTGCAGGTGATTGCCGCCACCGACCGCCAGGCGGTAAGGGAATTGCTTACCCTGGACGGTTATATTGACTGCGTTATTCCCAGGGGCGGCAAGTCTTTTCTCAATTGGGTGGCCGCCACAGCCACCGTGCCTGTGATTCGTCATGGTGATGGCAATTGCCATGTTTATATTGATGCTTCAGCAGATCTGGAAATGGCCTCGGACATTACTTTTAACGCTAAGGTCCAGCGGCCGGGCGTGTGTAATGCTGCAGAAACGCTCTTGGTCCATCAGGACATTGCGGAGGCGGTTTTGCCGCTTTTGTTGCCGCGCTTGGAAGAAGCCGGCGTGGAGTTGCGCGGTTGTGAACGGACCAGGGCCATCTATCCCCAAGCCAAAGCCGCCACTGAGGAAGATTGGGCCACTGAATTTTTGGATTTGATTCTGGCCGTGCGGGTGGTGGATGATTTGCCTGCGGCTGTCAGTCATATCGCCCGGTATGGCAGCGGTCATTCGGAAGCCATTGTGACCAGTGATTATTTTAATGCCGAACGGTTTTTAAATGAAGTGGATGCTGCTTCAGTCTTTGTCAATGCCTCCACCCGTTTTGCCGACGGCGGAGAATTCGGGCTGGGCGCCGAGATCGGCATCTCCACGCAAAAGTTGCATGCCCGCGGGCCCATGGGTATCCGGGAGCTGACCACCACCAAATTTGTGGTGCGCGGTCAGGGACAGGTTCGATAGTCTGAGCTGGTAAAGCAGGAATGAAAGATCTATCTCACGCAAAGGCGCAGAGGAAAGACAAAGTCTTTTTGGAATAAAAACTTTCAATAGCCTTTTGCTTTTTCTTTTTTTGCGCCTTTGCGTCTATCTTGCTGATAAAGAAATCAATAATCGAAAATTGGAAATGATAAGGAGCGGACGGGGACTTTGCACATCGGTATCTTTGGAGGGACTTTTGATCCCATTCATCTGGGGCATTTACGGGCAGCGGAAGAGGTGGCGGAAAAATGCCGTCTTGACAAGGTCCTCTTCATGCCTTCCGGACGGCCTCCTCATCGCCGGGCCCCGCAAACCGCGCCTGAACACCGGCTGGCCATGACCCGTTTGGCGGTCAGAAAAAATCCCAACTTCAACATTTCCACCCTGGAGATCGAGAAGCCCGGCAAAGCCTACACCATTGAAACCGTGCGCGCTCTTAAAAAAAGTTATCCTCAAACCCGCTTTGACCTCATTCTGGGTGCTGATCAATGCATGCTTTTCCAGCAGTGGCATGAAGCCGGTGAACTCCTGAGGCTATGCAGAGTGGTGGCCATGTCCAGGCCCGGACTGGCCCTGGAAGATGTGCAACGTGTACTGGCCCCGCTGGTCAATCACGATCTGGACCATCACGTTAAAATGGTTAATGTCAGCAAATTGGACATCTCGTCCACGGCCATCCGGCATCGGCTGCAGCAAGGCCGTTCCATCCGCTATCTGGTCACACCGGAAGTTGAAAGCTATATTAAAACCCATCACCTGTACAGCTTTTCCTCCAATCTCAACAGGGTAGGGGCGAAAAATATTTCACCCCTACAACAGCCATAACGAGATTCTTTTCTTGAGACCTGGTGTTCTTGCCCTGCCTAAAGTTCCCGCTCACTCCATCCGACACTTAAACCAACAAATTCATTTTAGGGGAAGTTATGTTTGGTGAATTAAGCAATGTCAGCGTAGGCGGCATGTTGCGGCTGATCTCCGCTTTTAGCCAAACCGGGCGCCTGAAGGTGCGGGGCGAGGACGGCCAGGGAGAAATTTACCTGCAGTCGGGCCGCATCGTGGGTACGGGCAAGCCCAACAAGGATCTCGGCACGGAAGTGCTGCGCCTGCTGCTTTTGAGAAAAGGCTTCTTCCATTTCCAGGCCATGGAAGCCATACCTAAGGATAAGATCGGTGGCCTTGCGGAGGACGTGGAAAACCTGATCATCGAGGCTTCGCGCCAGTACGATGCCGAGGAAGCCAAGGAGTACTTGCCTTCTTTGGAAACGGTGGTTCAGTTGGCGCCTATTCAGGGGGAGCGTTCTCATATTCAAATCAAATTGCAAAAAGACGAATGGAATGTTCTCACCAGGATCAATGGCGAAGATCCCATTATCACCATTATTGAAAAGAGTAAACTGGAACAGGCACGGTCCATCCAGATCTTTTATGGCCTCTTGTCGGCCGGCATCATCCGCAAGATCCGCTTTAAAATTCCCCGGGTCATGGAGATTGCCAACCACGAACTGGGCAATATGGGAGAGGCCCTGGTCAGGCAGGCCTTCCGAAAACTAAAACTCGACCAGAGCCGTATGCATATGAAGGAGCTGATCGCTCTTTTGAACGAATTGGAAAGAAGCATTACCCTGCTCTTGGGTCCGACCCGCGCCAGCCATATTATCGGGCTGATGTGGGAAGGGTCCAAACGCTGACAATTGAGGTGAGGGTATGAACGACCAATTATGGGAAGCCGCCAGTTACCTGGTGGCCATCTTTGGCAGCATTTTCTTGTGGATCAATTACGCGCTCTTTGGATTGATTGCCCGGCGCTACGGACAGGTTTTCGGGAAAGCCACCTACAGCTCCCTGCTTATCCTGGCACCCACGGGCTTGTTGATTTACACCTTGTTTTTGATTTTAAAAGCCACACCGTTGTTGCAGGATGCCCATACCGCCCAGGTTGCGGAGTGGGTGGCTTATTTATCCCTGGTGGCGTCGGGGTTCTTCTGCCTGATCGGCATCGCCCGGTTTTCCGGCGTGCTGGGGCAGGTCACAAGACCGGGCGTGTCCGATGAACCGGCGCCGGCTGCAGCCAAAGGAGGTGAAGCATGAACATTTTCGAATGGTTCCGCCATTATCCTCTGGCAGCGCTACCCTATGAGATCGGATTTATCCTTTTAGCTTTATCCATGATTTGGTATAGTATGGTGTTGAAAAAAATGATCGCCATTATTCATGAACGTCCTGTCTGGATATTGCCGTTAATCGGATCGTTTTTCATCCTGGTATCCGTGGTCATGCATTCCATTGCTTATGTGGTGCTGCTGCCGCAGATGGATGCTTTGAATTCCCTGGCTGAGATTAACCGGTTCAGCGCTTTTTTATTGCAATGGCGGGCCTGGTCCCTCGTGGCCATTCTGATGGGCGGCCTCTTCTCCTTGCTGGGTGGCAGCTTTTATTATCGCTGGACGACACGATAGGAGGCAGTGATGAGCAAGTACAGAATCATGGTGGTTGATGATGAACCGGATATCGTCAAGCTGATCAAGATCTCCCTGGAGATGGCCAACTTTGAGGTGATCGAAGCCTACTCGGGCGTGGAAGCCTTGGAAAAAGTGAAAAACATTGTCCCAGACCTCTTCCTGCTTGATATCATGATGCCCGATATGAACGGCTACCAGGTGTGTGAAAAATTAAAGGCCGACAACAAGACCAAAAGTATTCCCGTGGTCATGCTGACCGCCAAAGGCCAGCGGGGCGATGCTGAGCAGGGGCTTAAGGTCGGGGCTGATGATTATATTATCAAACCCTTTGACCCCTATGAACTGGGAGAACAAATCTCGGAAATCCTTAATAATGCCTAACCATTTACTTGGCGAAAAAAAAACGAATAAAAAAGAAAATCATTGACAAACAAAAACAGGAATTTTAGAATTTATTAGAAAAGGTAAGGATTTTTTTGTTTTAATTGTTCGTCTTTTGTTCGCTTTTAAAAAAGGGTTTTGAGACGAGGCTGGTCATGAAGTATACCATTTTCCATCTTGATCTTGATGTTTTTTTTGTAGCTGTGGAACGCCTGCTTGATCCGGACTTGAAGGGCAAAGCTGTGATCGTCTCGCCGGGCACTGCCAGGAGCGTGGTGGCCACGGCTTCTTATGAAGCCCGCCGTTTTGGGGTTCATTCCGCCCAGCCTTTGGCCGTGGCCCGCAGGCTCTGTCCCCAGGCCATTGTTTGTCCCGGTCATTTCAGGGCCTACCAACATTATTCGCGGGCTTTTTTCCAAATCCTGCAGCACTATTCCCCCTTAATTGAACCGGCTTCGCTTGACGAGGCCTACCTGGATTACACAGGCTGCGGACAGCTCTTCGGTCCGCCTTTGGCCGGCGCGGCGGCCATTCAAAAACAGGTGAAAGAGCAGCTGGGCCTGGATGTGAGCGTGGGCGTGGCGAGCTCCAAAGTATTGGCCAAGGTTGCTTCTGATTTGGCCAAGCCGGCCGGGCTGCTGATGGTCTGTCCCGGACAGGAAGAAGCTTTTTTAAAACCTTTGCCTATCCGGCGCCTGCCCGGGGTGGGGCCCAAGAGCGAGCCGCGCATGAAGACTTCGGGTCTTCACCGTATTGGCGATTTGTTAAAGGTGCCGCCTGCCTTGCTCAGCCAAGCCTTTGGCAGCCAGGGGACATGGCTGCAGCAGATGGCCAGAGGGGAGGATGACAGCCCGGTCAGACCGCGGGAACAGGCCAAGTCCATGGGTCATGAAGAGACTTTTTTGGAAGACGTGACGGATCCGCCAAAACTGCGTCATGCCTTACAGCGTTTGACCTGCGAAGTGGGTTACCGCCTGCGCAAGCACGGCTTTAAGGCACGTACCGTGGCCGTCAAGATCCGCTATGCTGATTTCTCCCTTCACAGCCATGCCCAGACCCTGGCGCATGCCACCAATGTGGACCGCCTCCTTTTTGAAACCGCCCGGGAACTGCTGGACAAGTTGTGGACCCGGCGGGTGAGAATCCGCCTGCTGGGCGTGATCACCCGCAATCTGGAGCAAGCGCCCGACCAGTTGCAGTTGTTCCAAAGCTGCAGCCATGCGGCCTGGGAACGGCTCCATGCCGCGGCCGACCAAGTCAAGCGGCGCTATGGCTACGACAGCCTGCGTCCTGCCAGCCTGCTGCGGCAGGAAACGGAAGGGTAGGATCGCCGCGATGAGGTTAACGATGCTTATGCAGGGAACGGCCGCGACCGTTCCCTGCGGGGGACAGAGGGACTTTAGCAAGAGGGAACCCATTTCAGGCAGGAGGAAAAGTCATGTCCCCGGAAACCCAGAGCAAAGGCTATGTGTTTATCATGGCCGACCGCGGTAATAACATGATTGCCATGGACGTTACTGCTGATCTAAAGAAAAAAATGGCCGGCTACAAGAAGATCACGCAAAGCATCAAATTGGTTTATTACAAGCCCTTCGCCAAGCACCATCACGCCGTTAAAAGGCTGGCGGAACTCTCGTCCTTGCCCAAGAAACAAAAATTCGAACTCATCACCCGCCATAATCCCGATTGGCATGACCTGACCAAGGAATTGGGGGCGTAAGGGATAAAATCATTGCCTTCAATCAACAGGTAGAAGGACATAAATATCAATACGACAAAAATATACAATGGTAAATAAGTGTCATATAAGTTGAAAACTCAAAAAGAAGAAAAACATGCGTTGTTTAACGGAACATTTAAGGAAGGATTTGAAGGACAAGATGATCCTGCTTACCGGACCGCGGCAAACCGGTAAAACCTGGCTGGCAAAACATTTGGCCAAAGACAGGGGCTTGTAGCTTAATTGGGATATTGCCGGTGATCGCAAGATTATCAAAGCCATGGCATGGCCGAAAAACGCCAAATTGATTGTGTTGGATGAATTGCGCAAACAAGTGCGCTGGAAAAACTACTTGAAGGGGCTGGTCGATGAATTTCAGAATAAACCTCCTATGCTCGTTACAGGCAGCGCACGCTTGGATGCTTTTCGTCATGAAGGCGACGCCTTGATCGGGCGCTATTATCTTTACCGTCTTCATCCTATTGATTTGGCCGAGGCCGGCTTGTTTATGAAAAAAGCTTCAGCGGAAAAACGTCTGGACCAGCTCGTCCATACCGGCTGGTTTCCTGAACCCTTTTTAAATCCTGCAGATGCCGACCGTTTACGCAATGACCGCTTTGATTTGGTGGTTCAGGAAGAATTGTGCGATCTGGACAGACACCATTCGGTCGGGGG
>CAYVTN010000085.1:0-2511 GCA_964454395.1 uncultured bacterium
CGATTGTGGGTGAAAAAATTGCCCGTCACACCAGGGCCCATCAATTGGTGCAGGGAAAATTGATTGTATTGGCGGAAAATTCCACCTGGATGAATGAGTTGACTTTTATGAAGGAAACGATTAAAATTAAAGCTAAATCCATATTTTTGCAACATCAGATTGAGATTGATGACGTGGTTTTTAAAATCGGCAAATGAACCAACCCAGCGGAGCTGGATAAGATTCTGTATATCTGGATTATCTACGCAAAAACCGTAGATAATCCAGATACAGACTCTAAAACGACAGTTTAAAAGGTGGAACCGAGACCGGTTTATCCGCCGTTGCCTGTGCCCAAAGTCGTGGTTAAACGACCAAACAATCTCTGGTTTCCACTTCCTGAAAATACAGCATCCCTGCTCCATCGGCAGGGTATGAGCAGTGATGTCTTAAAGCGTTTGTTATGAAGCAGGCCGTAGGCCTTTCTATAGTCCTGGAATAATCAGGGGTGTGGGATCCAGAAAGTCAATGGAGCAAAATTTATCAAAGGTGAGTACATAAACGTAATGCCAAAAAAAGCAGCCAAAGTTAAAGAACGTCAGGATGATGGCAATGAGTTGGGCCGTTCCCTGGCAGAAGAAAAAATCACCCATGCAGACCAGGCCATGGCCGCCGATATGGCGGAACAATTGTTGGCCCAGATCCAAGACCAGCCGGCGGTACCAGCCACCAGTGACTACGGCGCCGATAAAATAACGGTATTGGAAGGCTTGCAAGCTGTACGCAAGCGGCCGGCCATGTATATCGGCAATACCCATAGTGAAGGCTTGCATCATCTGGTTTATGAAGTGGTGGACAACTCCATCGATGAAGCCTTGGCCGGATTTTGCACGGACATTGAAGTCATTATTCATGCCGACAATTCCATTACCGTCACGGACAATGGCCGTGGGATTCCGGTGGAAAAACAAAAACAGTTGGGCAAATCCGCCCTGGAAGTAGTGATGACCGTGCTCCATGCGGGCGGCAAATTCGATAAGCAAACCTATAAGGTATCGGGCGGCTTGCACGGCGTGGGCGTTTCTTGCGTTAACGCGCTTTCAGAGTGGCTGGAAGTGGAAGTGCGGCTGAACGGCAAGGTCTATACCCAATCCTATCAGCGCGGTGTTCCCAAAACCAAGGTGGAATGCATTGGCACCACCAAGAAAACCGGCACCAAAGTGTTGTTCAAACCTGATCCGGAAATATTTTCCACCACCATTTATTCTTTCGACACCCTGGCCCATCGGTTGCGCGAGCTGGCGTTTCTTAACAAAGGTGTGAAGATCAAGCTGAAGGATGAACGGGAAAATGACAAGGAAATCCTGTTCCATTTTGAAGGCGGCATTGTGGCTTTTGTCAAGCACCTCAATGCCAATAAAAACGTGATTCATCATTTCCCCATTTATTTTGAAAGGGAACGGGAAGGCTTTGCCCTGGAAGTGGCCATGCAATGGCATGACGGCTATACGGAAAACATTTATACCTATGCCAACAACATCAATACCGTGGAAGGCGGTATGCATTTGGTAGGGTTCAAGTCAGCCCTGACCCGAAGCGCCAATGATTATGCCAAGTCAAGAAATTTGATCAAAAGTGATAAAGTTTCCATTCAGGGAGAGGATATTCGTGAAGGTCTGACAGCTGTCATCTCCGTGAAAATAGGGGAGCCTCAGTTCGAAGGCCAAACCAAGACCAAGCTGGGCAACAGTGAAGTCAAGGGGTGGACCGAGCAGGCAGTCAACGAAGCCCTTAGCACCTTTTTTGAAGAAAATCCGGGTGTCACGCGGCGCATTGTTGATAAATCGGTGAATGCCGCCCAGGCCCGTGAAGCTGCGCGCAAAGCCAGAGAAATCACCCGGCGCAAAGGTGCTTTGGAAATTGATAATCTTCCGGGCAAATTGGCGGATTGTTCCTCCAAGGATCCGGGGGAATCGGAACTGTACCTGGTGGAAGGAGACTCGGCCGGCGGCTCGGCCAAGCAGGGACGTAACCGGCGCTTTCAAGCCATTCTGCCGTTGAAAGGTAAAATTCTTAATGTGGAAAAAGCCCGCATTGATAAGATCCTTAACAATGAAGAAATCCGCACCATCATCACTGCCATGGGATGCGGCATTGGCGAGGCAGAGTTTAATATCGACAAGGCCCGCTACCACAAAGTCATTATCATGACCGACGCCGATGTGGACGGGGCCCATATCCGCACCCTGCTGCTGACCCTGTTTTTCCGGCAAATGCGCCAGCTGGTGGAAAAAGGCTATATCTATATCGCCCAGCCGCCGCTTTACCGCATTAAAAAAGGCAAAGAGGAAATCTATCTGGAAAATGATGCGGCCATGGACAAATATTTAATCGAGTCCTCGATCAATGGCGCCCAGCTGGAAGTGCTTCAGGGTAAAAACAAGGCAACCTTTAAAGGCGCCAGGCTTTTGGAGATATTTAAAAGTTTCATCGACTTGATCAATGTGGAGCCCAAACTCAAAAAACGGGGAT
>CAYVTN010000085.1:2521-9644 GCA_964454395.1 uncultured bacterium
TTGAATCTGGAAGAATATATTGCCCTTAGAAGCGGGCAGAAGAAGATGCCCATGTATGAAGTGCCAACGTCCGATGGGCCGGTTTACGTGTACAGCGAGGAAGAATTGGAAAGCACCTTGGCCAAGTTGAAAAAGAAAACCAAAGCTTCAGGCCAGGCCAAGCCGGCTGCCAAAGCGCCGGTGCGCAATAGAACAAAAAAGGCGGGGGCCGACACCGATGAAAATAAGCCGACAGCACCGGACAATGAGGAACCGGGCTATGTGGCGGTAAAGGATATTGGGGAATTGAGGCTCATCGAGGAGATTCTCAAACGCCTGGAAAAAAATCAACTGAACAGCGGGGCCATCATTACCGCTGAACGCCAGCAGAACAAAACCCAAACACCGCTGTTTACATTGCGGCAAGGGGAAACAGCGCAGGAAGCTTATTCCATTGAAGAGATCGTCAATAAGATTAAAGAGTCAGGTCGAAAGGGCATAACCATCCAGCGTTACAAAGGCTTGGGGGAAATGAATCCCGAACAGCTTTGGTTCACCACCATGGATCCCGAGCACCGCATGTTGCTGCAGGTTAAAATTGAAGATGCCGCCCGGGCGGATGAAATCTTTACGGTGTTGATGGGCGATCAAGTGGAGCCCCGGCGCCGCTTTATTCAGCGCCATGCGCCGGAAGTACGTAATTTGGATGTGTAGCATCTTAAAGCCGGCATGAAAGAATGGTCTTTCTGATGTCATGGGGCCCCGGCGCGCCGTGCCCCTGCGTTGAGGAAGCGGCCGCTGATCCCGGGCCACAGGCAAGCCGGCACGTATGGTTTTATCCCCATCATCTGCAGGGAGCGCACCAATGCTGGATCGAAAATTCATTCGCGAAAATCCGGACCAGGTCATGCAAGCCTTAAAGAACCGGTGCCATGACTTTGATCTCAAGGCTTTTTTAATTGAAGATCAGGTATGGCGTGAAAAAATGCAAAGCCTGGAACAGCGTCAGGCCGAGCGCAATCAGGTTTCCCAAATGATTGCCCAAAAGAAAAAGAATAAAGAGGACGCCACCGCTGATATTGAAAATATGCGGCTGGTGGGGGAAAAGATAAAACTTTATACCCAGGAACTGAAGGAGCTGGAAGAGAAGCTACAGCAACTGATGCTGGCCATTCCCAACCTGCCCCATGAGTCCGTGCCGGTCGGTCCGGATGAAGGGGCCAATGTTGAAATCCGGCAATGGGGCAATAAACCAACCTTTTCTTTCACGCCCAAACCGCATTGGGAACTGGGCGAACAGTTGGGGTTGTTTGACATGGCGCGGGCCGCTAAAATTTCAGGCGCACGTTTTGCCGTATATCGCGGTGCCGGCGCGCGGCTGGAACGGGCCTTGATTCAATTCATGCTGGATGTGCAAACCCAGGAGCACGGCTATACGGAAATTTTTCCGCCTTTGCTGGTCAACCGCGACGCCATGATCGGCACCGGTCAGTTGCCTAAAATGGAAAACGACATGTTTAAAACCAGCGAGGATGGTTTTTATCTGATTCCCACGGCCGAAGTGCCGGTGACCAATTTGCACCGGCAGGAAGTGCTTTCCAAAGATCAATTGCCCCTTTATTATGCAGCTTACACGCCTTGCTTTCGAAGGGAAGCAGGCTCGTACGGCAAGGATACCAAAGGCATTGTCCGGCAACATCAATTCAACAAAGTGGAATTGGTTAAGATCGTGCACCCCGATACATCCTACCAGGAACTGGAAGCTCTGGTGGTCAACGCCGAAGAAATTTTAAAACGCTTAAATCTGCATTACCGTCTGGTTGTGTTGTCGACGGGGGACATGTCCTTTGCCGCAGCCAAGGGTTATGATTTGGAAGTATGGCACAGCGGCAGCAGACGCTATTGGGAAGTATCCTCCTGTTCCAATTTCGAAGCCTTTCAAGCCCGGCGTGCTCAAATCCGCTTTAAGGATGAACAAAATAAAACCCAGTTTTGCCACACCCTCAACGGTTCCGGTTTGGCCACCTCCCGCTTGCTCCCGGCCATTATTGAAAATTATCAGCAAGCCGACGGCAGTATCACCGTCCCTGACGTTTTGGTCCCCTATGTAGGGGGCAAACGGAAAATCAACAGCGCCGGGGAATGGGAATAAGTTTTTGGTTGTTTTTCAAAAGCAAAGGTTATATGATGCTTTTTCCGATTTCTGGAGGGCTAGTATAACTGGTAATGCAGCAGACTTGCCCCGCATGCGCGGGGCATCCGGCGAATGCCAGATGAAATCTGCCGTCTTCATCCCGCGAATACCGGGCCGGGCCCCAAGAAAAAAGGTTAAAAGATGCAGTATGTGTATATACTACAAAGCGAAAAGGACAGAGAATTCTATGTAGGTGAAACCAGTGATCTGCAGAGGCGCCTACAAGAACACAAGTTCGGTAAAGTAGAGTCAACTAAATATCGAAGACCTTTGCGATTGCTATGTTATGAAGCCTACAGAACACGAGCAGAGGCCATGCGTCGGGAAAAGTATTTAAAGAGTAGTGATGGTAAAAAAGATATCCGGAAAAGAATAAAAGAAAGCATGTTAACAAAGGAAGTATTGGTTGCTGAGTAAGAGAAAAAAAGTAGTATCCAGACTCAGTAGTTTGGAGGGCTAGTATAACTGGTAATGCAGCAGACTTGAAATCTGCCGGCTTTCGGGCCTTGGGGGTTCGCCCCGCATGCGCGGGGCGCCCGGCGCATGCCGGGCGAGTCCCGTGAAATAAAGGTTAAAAGATGCAGTATGTGTATATACTACAAAGCGAAAAGGACAGAGAATTCTATGTAGGTGAAACCAGTGATCTGCAGAGGCGCCTACAAGAACACAAGTTCGGTAAAGTAGAGTCAACTAAATATCGAAGACCTTTGCGATTGCTATGTTATGAAGCCTACAGAACACGAGCAGAGGCCATGCGTCGGGAAAAGTATTTAAAGAGTAGTGATGGTAAAAAAGATATCCGGAAAAGAATAAAAGAAAGCATGTTAACAAAGGAAGTATTGGTTGCTGAGTAAGAGAAAAAAAGTAGTATCCAGACTCAGTAGTTTGGAGGGCTAGTATAACTGGTAATGCAGCAGACTTGAAATCTGCCGGCTTTCGGGCCTTGGGGGTTCGAGTCCCTCGCCCTCCGCCAGAGGAAAAAGGCACCTAAACGAAGTTTAAGTGCGTCGACCGCATTTGTTCCATAATTATAATATCGTACAAATGCTAGATCTCACTAGCGTTCGTCGGAGAGGTGGCCGAGTGGTTGAAGGCAGCTGCCTGCTAAGCAGTTGTACCCCGCAAGGGGTACCCAGGGTTCGAATCCCTGCCTCTCCGCCAGATTAAAAGGAAAGAATACGTTGGGTTCGCCCCGCATACGCGGGGCGCCGGGCGAATGCCGGGCGAATCCCTGCCTCTCCGCCATTTATTCTCCTTTTCACCAGCCCAATCCAGTACACCTGTTTTACACTTCGCGGCATATCCCCCTGTACCTCCCATAATCACCACCTTCCTTCATGTCTTTGCAATATTTTTGAATCTCAAGCAAAGCCAAACCATCTTTTGGACTCCATAATTTGTTGCCAAACCGGATGCAAATTAAAATAACCAGTGTCATAACAATGGCAGTTATTCAAATAAAGTTGCCGCCGGGCAGTCAAAATTAGATAAACTACATCATCATACAGGACAAGGCAGAGGAGAAAAAAAGACGATTTTTTGATCAGGGCAAGGGAAAGAACGTTCCCGGTTGTGAAAGGAGGTATGACCATGAGCACATTAAGCATGTCTACGACAATAGGGTTAACCCCAAAGGTGAGCATACCCGTGCTCGGATTAGGGGTATGGCAGATTCCCGATGGCTGGGAAACGGAAAAGGCGGTCCTCTGGGCTTTGGAAGCCGGCTACCGTCATATTGACACCGCCGCCATTTACGGCAACGAGGCCAGCGTAGGGCGCGCCATCAGGAAAAGCGGGTTGAAAAGGGAAGAGGTGTTTGTGACCACTAAAGTCTGGAACAGCGATCAAGGATATTCAAAAACATTGGCCGCTTGGGAACAAAGCCGGGACCGGTTGGGCGTGGACTATATTGATTTGTACCTGATCCACTGGCCGGTGGAACATCTGCGGCTTGAGACCTGGCGGGCGCTGGAAACGTTATACCAGGACGGCAAATGCCGGGTCATCGGGGTTAGCAATTTTACCACCAGGCATCTCCGGGAATTGCTGGACAACAGCGAGATCAAACCTGCTATTAATCAAGTGGAGTTTAGTCCGTTTTTATACCAACAAGAGCTGTTGGACTTTTGCCGGCAACAGGATATTAAAGTGGAAGCCTACAGTCCACTGACACGGGGGAGAAAATTGCACCATCCGGTGGTGGTGGAAATTGCCCATCACCTGCAAAAGTCACCGGCCCAAATTTTCATTCGCTGGTGTCTTCAGCATGGGCTTGTGGTCATCCCCAAATCAGCCCAACAACACCATATTCAAGAAAACGCTCAGGTTTTTGACTTCCAGCTCAGCAATAAGGATATGGCCAGGTTGGATGGGCTCAATGAACAATTCCGGGTCGCCTGGGATCCCAGCGAGATGCGTTAAGAGAAAGAAACAACTGACCGAAAATAGCATCAGAAGGTATGGATGAAGAAGGGAGGGAAAAACCTATATTTATTGAGAGATAAAAATAGGGAGAGATATCGATAAGCTTCTCTTAGCCCGCCGGTTCATCTTGACAACAAGGTATAATAAACTTTCTTTGTCAGGCAAGGGGGCAGAAAACACTACCTTCAAATAAATCAAACAGCGGAGGGGACAAATGCGGGAAAAGTTAGGGCGAGCGGCTATGGTGTTGATGTTCAGCATGACCACACTGGCATTCAGTTCGGGATTGAAGGCAGAAGAGATGGCAGATGATGCTCAAATGACACCACCTCGGGCAGTGGTGTCTACACCGTCACCTTTTCAAGAGGAAGCTTCCAGCTTTAAACCAACAAAAGAGCTGGAAATAAATTGGAATGCACTGATAGGCGAAGCGATCTATTCGGAAAACGATCAAGAGCAAAGCTTGTCCACCGGCGGTATTATGTTGGAAGTTAATCCTGGGCTAAATATCACGACTGCCCCGGGGTTGGATATGGGCATGGTGGTTGGATTTATATTGAGTTCAGCAAGTGATACCTTTAATATTATTTACGACGGTCCCCCGGAGTATACACGCAACTGGGATGTCAGTGCCTTATCTTTAGGATCCTATGTCTTGGCCAAATACAGCTATGACATCGATCTTAATTTTATCAAAATCGGATTGGAAAATGGATACGGATTGGGCTATTTTATCAACAGTGTTACAACTGATTGGAAAGATGCCGAAGACAGTTCGATCAATGGCAGTGATACAAGTGATGAAAAAAACTGGGCACCTGTGATTAAAGGCGGATTAAAAATCGATGTGCCCACAACAGCGGTTAGCAGCGTGGGTTTAAATTTAGGCGTTAATTTCATCCCGCTAACGATTGGTGATTATGTGAACCTTTTAAGTTATTCCATAGGACTAAACTACCAAGTTAAATATTAGATTTCCCGATAGTTGAATCAATGGCTCTGTTGCAGGTCAGTGTCCAAAGACTTGCAACAGCGCTAACCAGCCGCTCGGATAACCTATTATCATCAAAGGCGCAACGGATGAAAGAAATTATATAAAAAAGGCGGTCAGTTAGGCCTTGCGCCAATTAGGAAAACGCAATCCAGCCTTGCATAAGCAGGCCATAACCATGGCAGAAGAACTTCGCCGGCAGCCAAGCCGTTCGGCTGCATGGATAGCCGCGGATGCTTTAAGAGAATTGAAAAAGAAATTTACCTGACAAAGAAATACAAGATCAATTTAATCTTTCCAATCAGCCGCACTCAAGCTCGATTAATCTTGCTGTACCCAAGTGACCCGGTACTGTACTTTTTCGGGGACATCTGGAATTTGGGGATCGTTGATCGCCCACCTTCCATGATGGCCCTGAGCGTGGGAGCCCAGATCAAAATGGCACATCGCAATACCTGTATCCAAACGATGCATCCCGCGCTGCTCATAGTCTTCCTTGGCCGCTATTTTAAAAAAATGAAAGTTGTTTTTTGAAGGGTCCTTCACGATACGCCAGGATTGGAGATTGCCGGCCGAAGGCCCCTGTCTGACCCATTCCAGAGCCTCGGTCCATTCACCGGCGTCGGCTGTGGACAAGGGTGTTGCAAATGAGCCTTTAAAAAATAACTGCTCCCATGGTTTGCGACGATGAGCGCGCACGCTCATACGGGCAATTTTATCCTTGCTTGTGGGCGTTTGGGCGGCATGACCCAACACCACAACCGCCGGCCGGTGTTCTTCCGAAGACAAGGGGATCGTTGAAAAAAAGTCAGAATTAAAAGTGCCCAACCAACAAGTTTGCAGGCCCAGGTGAGTTAGTTCGAGCACCAATGTTTCCAACGCGTAGGCATAAGACTCGAAGGCCATGGCTGAAGCAGAAACGGCACCTACCAGAAAATAGCGGTAGTTGGTGATCAAACCGAGGTAATCACCCAAATTGGCGCTGTTAAACGTTCGGGCATCATGTAAGGAAAAATGCAGATGTTCTCCAAAACAGCCTTTGCTGTGGCTGGCACACAATGCTTGCACTGCGGCGATCTCGTTCTCGGTTAAAGTTACCTCAGCATAAGTACGGCAAGAAGTGCGGGCTTTGATCGCAGAGTCCCAGTCTTCTAACATGAGTTTCTCCTAACCCAGCAAAGCTGGATAAGAGTCTCTGTCTGAATTATCTACGCGTCCCGCGTAAAAAATTCAGACAGAGACTCTAAGATACCTGCTCCCTGAGCGAAGTCGAAGGGAGCTTGTTATAGTGGTCATTTCGACTTCGCTCCATGACCATTAATCTTACCCTTTCCTACCTTAATTAATACGTTTCCTAAAAATCCAGTGGCGCTATTTTATTTTCTTTTACCAACAGATGCAACTACGATATGCCTCTAGGCGTGCCTGCCGGGAGAATAGCCTTGTTTTTAAAAGAAAATAATTTTCTTTGATCTAATCCAGCCTAGGAGTCTGTCGGACTTAAAATCATTAAAAACCTTATGTATGTTGCGTCT
>CAYVTN010000086.1:0-9629 GCA_964454395.1 uncultured bacterium
CAGCCCCGACCGGAATGATTATGGGTAAGGGACGCTTCGGACATCTTTGATGTCCCCCGCAGCGCGCGGTTTTCTTCTCTGAGGCGGTTTGCTCTGCAAACCGACGACCGCCCGAGGGTAAGATCACAACCCGCTTCCGCAACAGAAACTAGCTAACGGCGGTGTTTGATGAACCAGCAACTGTCTAAAATTTGTCTCGTCTTATGCAAATGCGGCCATCACATTGACGATCGTCTTGACTTATCCGCTGTTGCCCAATGGGCCCGGGATAAACAGATAGCGGATATGGTGGTGGAACATGAATTTTTATGCTCGCCCAAAGGTAAATCATATTTAGCAACCATCATCACGGAAAACCAACCTGACAAAATTGTGATTGCGGCTTGTTCACCTAAAGCCCATGATGAAACCTTCAAACAGATTGCCGGTCAACATCATCTTAATCCCGCCAATATTCATATGGCCAATGTTCGCGAACAAGCCGCCTGGGTGACAGCCGACAAACAAGCCGCCACTGAAAAGGCCAAAATGATCATTCGTGCCGCCATTGAGCGGGTAAAACACCATGATCCGCTTGAGACCAAGCTGATGGATGTCGTGCCGGATTTGGTCATCATTGGCGGAGGCATTGCCGGCATGGAAGCCGCCTTATTGGCGGCTGAGGCGGGCCGTCAAGTAACCATCATTGAAAGGAATATTGCCTTGGGAGGGCGCATCATGCAATCCGAAGAGCTGGCGCCTCACATGGAATGCACGCCTTGTATGCTGGCGCCACAATTATCGGCCATTAGCGAAAATAACAATATCACGGTTGTCACCAATGCCAAGGTTGATGATGTTCTGGGATTCTATGGCAATTTCACGGTCAAAGTCACCCGGCAGCCCCGGCTGGTCAATGAACGCTGCGTTGGCTGTGAAGAATGTTTTGCAGCTTGCCCGGTTCAGGTGAAAAGTGATTTTCATTTAGGCTTGGGTGACCGTAAAGCCATCCATACCCTCTATCCGGGATCCGTTCCCATTATGGCGGCCATTGATCGTGACCATTGCCTGCATTGCCAGGGCCAAGATTGCCGGGCTTGTGCCGAGGCCTGTCCTTTTAATGCCATTGATTTTAAGCAAACTGAAACCAAATATGAGATTCCCGCCGGTGCGGTCATTATTGCCGTTGGTAATCAAGCTTTTGATCCGCTCAAAATCAGCCGCTTGGGGTATGGACAACTCGAGCATGTTCTGACCCTGCCGGAATTAGAGCGGTTTTTGGCAAGCAACGGGCCTACCCGGGGGCAATTAAACCGCTTTGACAATCATCAACCACCGCATATTGCAGTGATTCATTGCGCCGGCTCATTGGATGCAAAAGAAGGGCTGCCTTATTGTTCAGGTATTTGTTGTACCTTGGCCCTTAAAGCCGGCGCCTTATTAAGGAAGCAATTTCCGCAAGCCACCCTTACCAATTTTTATCAACGCTTGGTTTTGCCTGGTCCTGAGCTGGAAGGTTTTTTGGAACAGCAAAAAAGAGCCGGCACCCAATTTTATTTGGTCAATGATATTCAAGCGATAAATTTAAAAGCGGATCAGCATCAAATAAAAATCTACATCGGGGAACAATTGGCTCAAGTGGCGGATTTGGTGATCTTGGCGACAGGCGTCATGCCTGGCGGGGAGATCAGGACCATGGCTGATCTGATTCATCTTGATCTAAAGCCAAGCGGTTTTTTTCAGAGCGATCATTATTTCCTGCGATCCGTCCAAAGTAGTCTGGACGGGATATATGTTGCGGGTGGATGTGCAGGCCCGGGGTTTGCCGTTGACGCCATCCGGCAGGCGCAGGCGGCGGCCGGAGATGCCGTCAGCCGGTTGATTCCTGGACGTCAAGTGGCCCTGGAGTCCAAGACCGCTGAAATCAACAGCGAGTGCTGCAGCGGTTGCCGGTTATGTATCGCCGTTTGTTCATATCATGCAATCTCTTATGATGTCGAAAAAAAAACAGCCGTGGTCAATCAGGCGATTTGCCGCGGCTGCGGCACTTGCGTCGCCAACTGTCCCAGTGGAGCCGCATGGGCCAGGCACTTTACCAATGAACAGATCACCGCTGAATTGGAGGCGCTCTTGTATGACCAATGAGTTTGAACCCAAAATTATCGCCTTTGTCTGTCACTGGTGCGCCTATGAGGGCGCGGATAATGCCGGCGTACAAAAACTGCCCTATCCGGCCAACGTTAAGTTGATTCGCACCATGTGCAGCGGCCGGATCGATCCCCAAATGGTGATGACGGCTTTTTATAAAGGTGCTGACGGTGTGATGGTGCTGGGCTGCCATCCCGGGGATTGTCATTATCGCGACGGCAATATGAAAACCCTGCGGCGTTTTAGCTTGTTTTGTAAATTGCTCACTCAATTTGGCATTGCCCAGGAGCGTTTTATATTGGACTGGGTGGCTGCTTCCGAAGGCATGAAATTTCAAGCTTTGGCCAATGAAATCACAAGCCAAGTTAAAGCCCTGGGCCCTTTACGCTTAAAAGGTTATGTTGCAACTGAGGCAACCCGATAATGGCCTCCACCAAACCCAAAGCAGCGCTTTATTGGTGTTCTTCCTGCGGCGGCTGTGAAGAAGCCGTTCTCGATTTGGACGAAAAATTGCTCTCCCTTGTTCAAGCTCTTGATATTGTTTTTTGGCCTTGCGCCATGGATTTTAAAACTGCGGATCTTGCCGGTTATGTTGACGGCAGTTTGAGCGTTGCCTTAATCAATGGGGCCATCCGGACTTCCGAACAGGAGCAGATGGCTAAAATGCTGAGAAAAAAAGCGCAATTAGTGGTTGCCTTTGGCATGTGTGCCTATCAGGGCGGCATACCTGCCTTGGCTAACTTGACCAACAAGGGGGAACTACTTGATTGGGCTTATGCCCGATGTGATTCCATGGAACCCGCAGCCCGGCAAGCGCCGCGGGAAAGCACGGTTGACGCAGGTCATCAGTTGAGTTTGCCCCGGTTTTATGATAGTGTGCTCAGGCTGGACCAAGTCATTGAGGTTGATTATTATTTGCCCGGTTGTCCTCCCACGCCGGAAACAATCGAAACATTGATGACCGGTTTGCTTAATCGAAAATTACCCGCCCCGGGAAGTGTTATCGGCTCCACCCGTTCCTTGTGTTATTCATGCCAACGTAATGAGAGCAAACCGGAACGCCTTACCATGAATGACCTTAAACGCATTCACCAAGTGGCCGATGACAACAGCACATGTTTTCTGGCCCAGGGGGTATTATGCATGGGCGCGGCCACCAGGGGCGGTTGCGGGGAACTTTGCATTAAAGGTCAAATGCCGTGCACCGGCTGCTTTGGCCCCCTTGATGGTCAGGATCATGGCGCCCGCATGATTGCGGCTGTTGGGGGCGTGGCGGAAGCGGATACCGGCGATGCGGTTAAAACGTTTGTTGACAGTATCCCTGATCCTGCGGGCACGTTTTACCGCTATGGTGTGGCAGGTTCTTTATTCGGTGGGAAACGCAAGGAGCAATGATGATGACTGAAAAAATAACCATCGATCCGGTTACCCGGCTGGAAGGCCACGGCAAGATCGAAATCTTTTTGGACGCGCAAGGCAATGTGGATCAAGCCTATTTTCAAATTCCGGAACTGAGGGGATTTGAAAAATTTGTAGCCGGCCGGCCGGCGGAAGACATGCCGCAAATCACATCCCGCATTTGCGGTGTTTGTCCCACCGCTCATCATATGGCGGCGACCAAAGCCCTGGATGAGGTGTACCAAGTAACACCCCCTCCGGCGGCTGCGTTGATCCGGGAGATTTTTTATTATCTGTTTATGTTGGAGGATCATTTATTGCATTTTTATTATTTGGGCGGTCCTGATTTTATCCTTGCGCCCGACGCCCCCAAAGCCAAACGCAACATTCTGGGCGTCATCGATAAAGTCGGTTTGGATACGGGGAAGCGGGTGATTGAGATCCGCAAGCAATGCCGTCGGTTGATGGAGATGATGGGCGGCAAACCCATCCATCCGGTCCTGGGCGTTCCGGGCGGCGTGGCCAAAAAAATAACCAAAGAGATTCAAACCGTACTGCAAGAATTTATCCCGCCGGCCATTGACTTTGCGTTGTTCTCGTTAAAAATATTTCGTGATATTGTTTTATCCAATGAGGATTATGTGGCGATGATGATTTCCGGCGACTACACCCACCGCACCAATTACATGGCCATGGTGGATCAGCACCAGCAGCTCAATTTTTATGACGGCTGTTTAAAAGTTGTTAATCCGCTTGGGGAACAAATTGATTATTTCCCGAATCAGGACTATTTGAATCATATGGAAGAGCATGTGGAACCATGGACCTATATTAAATTTCCTTACCTCAAACAAATCGGCTGGCGGGGACTGGTTGACGGCGTTCAGTCCGGCCTGTTTCGGGTGGCGCCTTTGGCCCGGCTGAATGTATCAAACGGGATGCCGACACCCCAGGCCCAGGCCTCCTATGAAGAATTTTATAATAAACTGGGCGGCAAACCGGTGCATCACACCTTGGCCATTCATTGGGCCCGTCTTATTGAAGTGCTTTATGCGGCGGAACACCTTGCCGAACTGGTTAAATCCGAAAATTTACTTTCAGACCAAATCCGCAATAGGGACTTTTCAGCCCCCGGCGAAGGTGTCGGCGTTGTGGAAGCGCCACGCGGAACATTGATTCATCATTATCGTGTCGATGACAATGGTGTGATCACGGCGGCCAATCTCATCGTGGCCTCGCAGAACAATGCCGGGGCCATGTGCTTGTCTGTTGATAAGGCGGCCAAAGCGTTGATTAAAAACGGCAAGGTTGATGAAGCCGTGTTGAACAAAATAGAAATGGCCTTTCGTGCTTATGATCCTTGTTTTGGCTGTGCCACCCATAGCCTGCCGGGTAAAATGCCGCTGGAGCTTCGGTTGCGGGATCAGGCCGGCCGCCATTTTGCTTCTGTTGTCCGCAATGATGACGGCAGGATCTACCGCAAGGATCTTTAGGCGCGCCAATAGGAACCATCAACCCTAACCCGGCGGAGCTGGATAAAATTCTGTATCTGGATGATCTACGGTTTTTGCGTAGATCATCCAGACACAGAATCTAACAATTAACTGTCGCCACGTTGTAGTTGTCTTTGCTTAACAAACTCACCAAGACGCGGCCTGATTTTTCACACCACGCTTTGACTTCTTTGGGAAAATCCGGACAATCGGCAAGGATTTCAACTGTAGTGCCTTTCGGGAATTTTTGGATCTGCATGGCTGCTTTTAATACCGGCAGAGGACAGCGCATGCCGCGATAGTCGAGTGTTTCAGTCATGTTCCACACCTCTTAGAGTCTATATCTGGATTATCGCGCAGATAATCCAGATATAGAGAATCTTATCCAGCTCTGCCGACTTGGTCTTTTAGAGCCTACCACTAATATCGTCAACTGTGGCGGTTTTCTCAAGGCATCATTTTATTAACGGGCAAGCGAGCTTTTTATACGTTTCGGGGCCCCGGGGATGAATGGGACATAAAATAATAAAAGTCAACTCCTATCAAATTCCCCGCGGCTTGCCGCAGGGGAATTTAACTCAATCCTTTTGAAAGGCAGTCTTCGATATGCGACTGTAGGACATCCATGGCATTGATGATTTCAATGAATTGTTGATTAAACTGCTGAATATTTTGATTCATTTCATTTGCTTTGCTTTTAACCGTGTCTAATCCAATTCCCTGAATAACGGTTAATTCATTCACTTGATTAAATTGTTCGGAAAAGTCTTGAATGGTTTTCTCGATGAACGCTAGTGCTTCCTGGGTGGACCGTCCCACTTGCCGTATATAATTGTTCGAACTTTTATTGATATCGCCGATCTGTTTGCTTTTTTCGATTTGTTCCGCCATCACGCTAATCACTTTATTGATTTCCTTGGCTGAACTTGAACTGGCTTCGGCTAATTTTCTTACTTCGTCGGCCACCACGGCAAATCCCCGTCCTTGATCGCCTGCCCGGGCGGCTTCAATGGCCGCATTGAGGGCCAACAAGTTGGTTTGTGAAGCAATACCGTCAATCGTTCCCACGAAATTGAGAATTTCATTGCTGGAATAACTGGTGCCTTCAATTAATTTGACATAGGTTTCCAATGATGCCAAAAGTCGGGTCATGTCATTTACGGAAGTGACGATGCTTTGACTTTTATTATTGGCTTGACCGATCACCTGCTTGTTGGTTTTTTTCAACGCTTGAATAAAACCGGTGACTTGAGCCAAGGATTCATCAACGCTGTACAAAACGTCTTTGATTTCATTAAATCCCGATCTTTGGTCACTCAAGCTGGAATGCAAGGGTGTTAACAACCCGGATAAGGCATTGATTTCCTGTTTAACGTCATTTACATGATCAACCAGTATGACTTTCTGATTAATGCTGTCCTTAAGCAGTTGATGATCGGATTTTAATGCTTGAAAAGCATTTTGGACATCCTGCAATTGGGGAAACAGCTCCACTGTGTTTTTTTTCAATGCATCGGTCGGCTTTCCTTGGCCAACGCATCTTAGATAGTCATTGATTTCTTGCAACTGTTGATTATTAAATGTTTTGGAGAATTGATCACATAACTTTAGCATGAGATACGTTAAAAAAAGTGAGGTGATTAAACCTGTTAAAGCAACGATGGCGCTGAATTGGTGAAAGATCAAACTGATAATAAGCACGTTTAGCCATAGTCCAAGGCATAATACCGGAAATAATTTGGTTTTAAACATGGCAAGCTTCATCGGTGCTGTTTGTCCAGTCGCTTTTTTTGAAAATGACCTCTTGTAGTATCTCTGGAAACAGATTGTTATAATCGCATGTTATATTTTTTGATGGATTTTCAATATTGCTTTGTCAAATAAGCAGAACATTATTAGCAACGGCACCACAAATTAATAACTTTATTGAATTATAGTGGAATTTGGAATGGATCATGACGTGAGGATTACCAAACAGATTGTAAATGTAAAATAACCGCATGAATTTATAATATTGATACTTTAATGTATTTCACCCAACTTTTAGCAAATTTGCTAAAGTTGAGTGAATAATTCCAAAGCGGCAGGGGAAAAGGCACCAAAGCAGATAAGCATTTGGCAAATTCCAGTCCCATGGATGACTTGGCTGAAGGCAGTTCTGTTAAATAAACTATGGCTATTGCTGGCATGATCAGGATTTTTTAGGGATTATCGATAAGCCGAGGGTTTCCTGAAAAAGGTGTTTAGCTCGCACTGAGAATCGGTGTTAATGTGGATTTGATGTTGTCGAGTGTAAACGGTTTGGTGATGAAAAATTTCGCACCCAGCTGTTCTGCCTTCAATTGCATGTCCCGCGTCCCTTCCGACGTAATGAATCCGAAATCGATCACGACATCCTGCTGCTTTAAGCTTTCAAGCAATTGGGCGCCGTTCATCTCAGGCATATTCCAGTCGACAATTAATAAATCCGGCCGCGCTTCGGATATTTTGGTAAGGGCTTCCCTGCCATTGGCAGCCTCTTCTACGGTAAGACCGGCAAATCCGGCCTGTATCAGGCATTGTTTAATGATTAATCGCATGGACCGACTATCATCAATTAAAAGTATTTTCATCGTTTGGTGCCTCCTTGATAAAATAACTTTGGGACTTTACATTAAGCGACGGTTGCAGGACCATCCCGTTATTTTGCTTCTTTGAGTATCGGTCATATGAAGTCCGAAACTAATCCTCTTATAATAATTTTTGTTTAAATATTTCGACCAACCGATGGGGGATTTTTGTTAATGGAAGCACATGTTGTGCCGCATCAAGTTCTGCTGCCGCTTTGGGCATGCCGTAAACCACGCTGCTGGCTTCGTCCTGGGCGATGGTCGCCGCGCCACTTTGTTTTAGCGTCAGCATGCCCCGGGCACCGTCATTACCCATACCGCTTAATAAAATGCCCACGGCGTGACAACTACAGGTCTCGGCCATGCTCCGAAAAAGCACGTCCACACTGGGCCGGTGGTAATTTTCCGGCGGGAGATCAAGCATGGTTGTGACTATTTTTCCGCCCTGCTTTTTCACCCCCAGATGATATTGCCCGGCAGCCAGCCAAACCTGTCCCGGCTTTACCGGTTCATTGCCTCTGGTGACAGCCACATGAAAAGGGGAGATTTCGTTCAACCGTTGGGCAAAACTAAGGGCGAAAGCTTCCGGCATGTGTTGTACTATCAGGATGCCGGGCAGGCAAGGCGGCAGGGCTTTTAATAAGTTGACCAATGTTTCCGGTCCTCCGGCGGAAGCGCCAATGCCAATAACATGCTGGAGGGTATAAGGCAAATGAACATTATAGTCTTGGCTAACAGTACTGTTCATTTTCCAGTCCATTCGCCGGATATGGGCCTGGCCGGCGGCTTTGAATAAATTACGGAGCTTGTTGGTGCGCTGGCCGTCCGCATCCATTAATTGAGTCTTGTTGACGACTTCGAGGGCGCCGTTTTCCAGAGCCATTAAATAGGTGGGGTTGTCCGCGGTGAAGGAACTTATGATAATTACCGGCAAGGGATGATGGCGCATCAGCATGCGTAAAAATTTAATGCCGTTCATTCGGGGCATATCGATATCCAGGCTGATCACATCCGGCTTTAAATGAAAGATTTTATCACGGGCTTCATAGGGATCACAGGCCGTGCCAATGACCTCGATCTCGGGATCTTCTTCCAGAATGATTTTAATAATCCGGCAGATGGTCGTTGAATCATCCACCACAAGTACACGTATCATGCCGCCAGGTCCTTCACAGGTTTTGTTCGTGAAAATCAGCCTGCTTGATCAGTAACACAATGTCAATTCCATGATAATCCACTTCCAAGGCCAGGCGTTGCGCCACAAACCCTTCTGCCCCGATATAATCCTCGTCCGGCCATTGCTGTTTAATCGCAGGCAGGGTCAATTGCAGGGGAACGCTGGTTTCAAAAATGGCCGGCAGCAGATTGCCGCCTAATACATTGCAAAATTCGGCAAATGCATCCTGCTGCGTGTCCCACGCCGGCAGGGTAAGATCGTCGTAGCCCAGCATGTTTTTCGCGATTTCTAAAACCAGGTTTTTGGACGTTTTTATCCAAAGCTCACCCCGCCGCTCGCCGCTGAACGCCAAACAACAGATCAGGGAAGCTGCGGGCTCCTCGGCGTCAAGAGCGCGGTTGTCCGCGAAAAGGTAACAAAGATTCTCAAGAACGTCGCAGGAGACACGCATGATATTTGCGGGAAATGCTTCCATCTTAGATCCCACCTTTCATAACTGTGTCAAGAACAGTCTTTAGTTGCATCGCCGTAAAGGGCTTGTGGATAAAGTGTATGCCCAACGCTTTTATTTTTTCGATTTGTTTTTGATCGGATGCCGAAGAGACCACGATCACGGTGGCGGGATGTTCCTCGGCTTCCAACCGGATTTTTTCAATCAGCGCCATCCCGCCTTTTTCCGGCATATTCAGGTCAACAAATACCAGATCCATGGGGTGTGCTTTATATAATGTATAGGCCTCATGATCACTGCTGGCTTGATGGATACGCTTCACCCCGATGCCGCTCATTAGAATGCTTTTTTTAATAATCATGCGCATCACTTTG